>JAICQM010000030.1 GCA_025937875.1 Chloroflexota bacterium | reverse complement strand
GTCTGCACCCATGACGGCGGCGTGCTCGGCGACGGGGAGCTCGACGGTGACGCCGTCGAGTGCCCGCGCCACGGTGGCCGTTTCGACCTGTTCACTGGCCGCGTCCTGGCCCTCCCACCGGTGCGCCCGGTGCGCGCCTACCCGGCACGCGTCGAGGACGGAACCGTGGTCGTGGAGCTCGTCTGAGGCGCATGGACCGATGAAGATCAGCACCCGCACCGAGTACGGCATCCGGTTCCTGGTGACGCTCGCCCGGCGGCACGGTGAGGGCCCCGTCTCGCTGGCCGGCGTCGCGCGCGCCGAGAAGCTGCCGCACGCCTACATCGAGCAGCTGGTGGGTGATTTGCGGCGCTCCGGCCTGGTCATCGCGACCCGAGGCCAGTCCGGTGGCTACGAGCTGGCCCGTGACCCCGAGACGATCCTGCTTGCCGAGGTCGTACGCGCCCTGGAGGGACCGCTGCTCGAGATGCCGTGCGGCGGCGCCGACAACATCGAGGCCTGCGACCGGCCGCAGCCGTGCAGCGTGCACGAGGTCTTTCAGCGGGTTCACGAGGCCCTGTCCGACACACTCACCGGGACGACACTGGCGGAGGTGGCGACCAGCGCCGGCGGGCCACCGTTCCCGGCAACCGTCCGCCGGCGCAACGCGGCCCAGGCTGCCGTGATCGCGGCCGACCAGAACGCACGGGCGAGCAGCCGCCGCCGCGCCACGACTTGATTGAGACACCCATGACGAAGGAAGCGACACCACCACCCATGACCGACGAGCTCGTGATCGCTGACCTCGAGGTCAGCATCGGCACCAAGAAGATCCTCAAGGGGCTCAGCCTCACCGTGCGCTCCGGGGAGGTGCACGCCCTGATGGGGCCCAACGGGTCCGGCAAGACGAGCCTCGCCTACACGCTGATGGGTCATCCCGACTACCACGTCGATGCCGGCAGCGTGACGTGGCGGGGCGAGAGCGTCCTGGCGCTGTCGCCTGACAAGCGGGCGCGGATGGGCATCTTCCTCGCCTTCCAGTACCCGAGCGCCATCCCGGGCGTGACCGTCGCCAGCTTCCTGCGCAACATCTACAACGCCATCCACCATCCCCAGCAGCCATCGGCCGGCGAGACCGGCGGCGTGCCGAAGTACACCGGCATCCCGCTGGCGAAGTTCCGCAAGCTGATGGAGGAGAAGATGGGGCTCCTGCGCATGGATCCCGCCTTTGCCACCCGCTACGTCAACGAGGGCTTCTCCGGCGGCGAGAAGAAGCGGCTCGAGATGCTGCAGATGGCCATCCTCAACCCGGCCCTGGCGATCCTCGACGAGACCGACTCCGGCCTCGACATCGACGCGCTGCGCACCGTGGCCGAGGGCATCAACGCCTCCCTGTCGCCGGAGATGGGGGTGCTCATGATCACCCACTACCAGCGCATGCTGAACTACGTGAAGCCCGAGTTCGTCCACGTCCTGCTCGACGGGCGCGTCGTCATGAGCGGTGGCGAGGAGCTCTCGCGCCAGCTCGAGGCCAACGGCTACGACTGGGTGCGCGAGCAGGTCGGCCTGCCGGAAGGCGTTGGCGACGAGGCGTCGGCGCCCGAGCCGGTCGCCCAGCACTGAGCTGACCGAGAGGGCTGGACCGATGGCGCTGCCGCACGCCGCCCCCGTGGCGGCTCCGCGCGCCATCGACGGCGCGCGGCTGCGTGCCGACTTCCCGGCCTTCGAGCGCCCCACGCGGTCCGGCAGGCCGCTCGCGTTCCTGGACTCGGCGGCATCCTCGCTCAAGCCACGCAGCGTGATCGATACGCTCGCCGACGCCTACGGGCATCACTACGCCAACGTCCACCGCGGAATCTACGAGCTCTCGGAGGACGCGACCGCGCGCTACGAGGGCGGCCGGCGACGGCTGACGCGCTTCATCGGCGCCGGATCGTGGCGCGAGGTCGTCTTCGTCCGCAACGCGACCGAGGCCATCAACCTGGTCGCCTTCAGCTGGGGCCGCAGCAACCTGCGACCGGGTGACCTCCTCCTCTCGACCCAGATGGAACACCACGCCAACCTCGTCCCGTGGCAGCAGCTGGCGTCGGAGACCGGCGCCACGCTCGAGTACGTCGCCATCACCGACGACGGTCGACTCGACCTCGACGATCTGCGGGCGCGGCTGGCACGCGGCCCGAAGCTGCTCGCGGTCGGCCACGTCAGCAACGCGCTGGGGACGATCAATCCCGTGGCCGAGATCGCGTCGCTGGCGCATGCGGCGGGGGCCCTCGTCCTGCTCGATGCGGCGCAGAGCGTGCCGCACCTGCCGGTCGACGTGGCTGCGCTGGGCGTCGACTTCGCCGCGCTTTCCGGGCACAAGATGCTCGGCCCGTCGGGGATCGGCGCGCTGTGGGCACGGCGCGAGCTGCTCGACGCGATGCCGCCGTTCCTCACCGGCGGCAGCATGATCAGCCGCGTCACGCTGCAGGGAACCGAGTTCAACGAGACGCCGTGGAAGTTCGAGGCCGGCACGCCGGCCATCGCAGAGGCGGCCGGGCTCGGCGCGGCCGTCGACTACCTGACCGGCCTCGGCATGGACGCCGTCCGCGCCCACGAGCGCGAGCTCTTCGCAGCGGCATGGGATGCGCTCGGCGGGATCGACGGGCTGCGTCGCCTGGGTCCGTCGGATCCGGACGTGCATGGCGGAGTCATCAGCTTCGACCTCGAGGGGATCCATCCTCACGATTTGGCCACGCTCCTCGACGCCGAGGGGATCGCGGTCCGCGCCGGACACCACTGCGCCCAGCCGCTGATGATGCGCTACGACCTGGCGGCCGCGACCCGTGCCAGCTTCTATGTCTACAACGACCACGACGACGTGGAGCGCCTGGTTGCCGGCATCCGCGCCGCCCAGCGCCGCTTCAACGGTCATTGAGACGGCGATGGACAACCTGTACCGCGACTTCATCCTCGAGCACTACCGCGAGCCGCACAACAAGGGCGTGCTCGACGTGCACGACCTGCACGCTGCCGATGCGAACCCGACCTGCGGTGACGAGCTGTCGATGACGATCAAGCTCGACACCGCCCACGAGCGGGTCGTCGACGTCGCCTTCGACGGACGGGGCTGCGCGATCAGCCAGGCGTCGGCATCCATCCTGACCGACGAGCTGCGCGGCCGGACCGTCGACGAGCTGCGAGCCATCGAGCCGGCGGCGGTGCTCGAGGGCATCGGCGTGCCGATCGGTCCGGCCCGCCTCAAGTGCGCGCTGCTGTCCTGGAAGGTCTTGCAGGGTGCGGTGCGTGGCGATCGCACCGCCTGGCCGGCAGAGGCCGAGGTGGGCGCGTGAGCGGGGTGCGCACGGTCTCGACCGCCGAGGCGCTGGGCCTGGCGGCGGACGGCTACCGGCTCATCGACGTCCGCGAGCGGAGCGAGTGGGACGAGGGCCACATCGCGGGCGCCACCCTGGTGCCCCTGGCCACCGTCCCGGAGCGCCTGCCGGAGCTCGTGCCCGACCCGGCCACGCCGCTCCTCCTGTACTGCCACTCCGGCGCGCGCTCGGCGCGCGCATCGGCCTACCTGGCCCAGGTCGGCTACACCAACGTGGCCAACCTGGCCGCCCGCGTTGCCGAGTGGAAGCCGGCCGGCGGCGCCTGGGAGGAGCCGCAGCAGCTGCTCACCGACGCGCAGCGGCGCCGCTACAGCCGTCAGATGCTGATCCCCGAGATCGGCCAGGAGGGCCAGCGGAAGCTGCTGGACGCGAAGGTGCTGCTCATCGGCGCCGGTGCGCTGGGCTCGGGAGCGGCGTTCTACCTCGCCTCCTCGGGCGTGGGCACCATCGGCCTCGTCGACGACGACGTGGTCGAGGAGTCGAACCTCCAGCGTCAGATCCTGCACACGACCGACCGGCTCGGGATGCCAAAGGTCACCTCGGGGCGGCTGTCGATCAACGCCCTCAACCCGGAGACGCGGGTCGTGGAGCACCGCGAACGGATGACCGCCGACAGCGTCGAGCGCCTCATCGGTGCGTACGACGTGGTCCTCGACGGCACCGACAACTTCGACACCCGCTACGTCCTCAACGACGCCGCCGTCAAGCTTCGCATCCCGGTGGTCCACGGCTCGATCTACCGCTGGGACGGCCAGGTCACGACCTTCGTCCCGTTCGGAGGCCCGTGCTACCGCTGCATGTACCCCACCCAGCCGCCGCCGGAGCTGGCACCGGCATGCTCGGTGGCGGGGGTCCTCGGTGTGCTGCCCGGCGTCATCGGCCTGCTGGAGGCCAACGAGGTGTTCAAGCTACTGCTCGGCGTCGGTGAGACGCTCGCCGGCCGGCTCCTGATGTTCGACGCGATGGGCACCACCTTCGACGAGGTGCGCGTCTGGCGCGACCCGGCCTGCCCGGCCTGCGGCGAGGCGTCACCGTGGCGCGACGCCACGGTGCCGGTTGCGGCGGAGGTGGCCGCCGGGTGAGCAGCGTCCGCATCCCGCCCGTCCTGCGCGATGCCGTCGATGGCAGCCGCGACCTGCCGGCCAGCGGTGCCACCGTGGGCGAGGCGCTCGAGGACCTCTTCGCGCGCCATCCCGCGCTCCGCGCGCGCGTCACCGAGGACGGCAGCCTCTCGCCGTTCATCAACGTCTACGTCAACGACCGCGACGTGCGTTTCCGCGACGGCCTCGATACCCCGGTCGGCGACACCGACACGATCATCATCCTGCCCGCCATGGCCGGAGGCTCGCGCTAGGCCGATGTCCCCGGTGGAGCTCGCCCCGCCGGCCGCGTCCGACCTGCTGGCGACGATCGGCAACACGCCGATGGTCGAGCTGCCGCGCCTCGCGCCGCGGGCCGGCGTCCGGCTCTTCGCCAAGCTCGAGGGCGCCAACCCGACCGGCTCGGTGAAGGACCGCGTTGCCCTGGCCATGGTCCGTGACGCGCTGGCGAGCGGCGCGCTGGCCCCGGGGCAGACCATCCTCGAGCCCTCGAGTGGCAACACCGGCATCAGCCTGGCCATGGTCGGTGCGCGCACCGGCAACCCGGTGCGGATCGTCATGCCCGACAACACGACGCCCGAGCGCGCCCAGCTGCTGCGCCTGTACGGGGCCGAGATCGTGCCCTCGCCGGGCGCCGAGGGCTCGAACGGCGCGATCCGCGTTGCCCAGGAGCTCGCGGCGGCCGACCCGAACCTCTTCATGCCCTTCCAGTACGGCAACGAGGCCAATCCGCGCGCGCACTTCGAAGGCACCGGTCCGGAGGTGCTGGCCCAGGTCCCGGAGCTCGACTGCTTCGTGGCGGGGCTGGGGACCGGCGGGACGCTGACCGGCGTCGGGCGCTACCTGCGCGCCGCGCGTCCCGGGGCCCGCACCATCGCCGCCGAGCCACTCCCCGGCGAGCTGGTCCAGGGCCTCCGCTCGCTGGACGACGGCTTCGTGCCGCCGGTCCTCGACGCCGCCGTCCTCGACGACCGGCGCCTGGTCTCCGCCCGTGACGCGATCGTCGGGACGCGGGCGCTGCTGGCCGAGGAGGGCATCCTGGCCGGCCTCTCGTCCGGTGCCGTCCTGCACGTCGCGCTCCGCGTGGCCGCCGAAACCGACGACGACCTGGCGATCGTGCTGCTCCTGCCCGACGGCGGCTGGAAGTACCTCTCCACCGATTTGTGGACCGGCGATCTCGACCGGCTGGCGAACGATTTCGAGAGCGCGGTCCTGTGGTGACTGCCGGACCCGCCGGGCTGACGCTGCCGCGTCCGATCGCCGATCGCCTGCTGGCCCACGCCCGCACCGAGCTCCCGAACGAGGCCTGCGGGCTCGTGGCCGGCGCCTTCGACGGTGACGGTGGCGGCCGCGCGACGTCATTCCACGCCGCCCGCAACGCCGAGGCCTCGCCGCTGCGCTACAACGTCCATCCCGAGGACCTGGTGCGTATCGTGTTCGAGATCGACGGCGCCGGCGAAGACCTCGTCGCCATCTTCCACTCCCACACCCGCACGCCGGCGGTGCCATCGGCCACCGACCTGCGCACGGCGCAATACGACCGGCCCTTCTACCTGCTGGCCAGCCTCGCCGTACCCGATGCCCCGCCCGACAGCGCGTTGCGTGCCTGGCGCATCGTCGGCGGCCACACGTTCGAGGTGCCCCTGCGGGTCGGGGGCTGAGCCTCGGTGGAGCTAGGGCTCGCGGGTCTCGACGACCTCACCGCTGGCGAGGTTGACGAGGACGTCCAGCCCGGGCGAGCCCTCCTCGCCGCCGGACCGATAGGCGACCCAGAACCAGCCGACCCGCGGCGGCAGCTGCCACGTGGCGCCGGACAGCGCCAGGCCATCGAGGGCGTCGGGTCCCAGGCGATCGCGCACCGTGGCGTTGATCAGCGCGTCGAGCCCGGATGGGTAGCCGTGCAGGTCACTCGCGGCAAGCTCGACCGTGCCGCTCGGGAGCGCGACGCTGAACGCGTACAGGTCGGCTCCCGCCGCCCCCGGTGGCGCGCCGCTGACCTCGAGCGTGCAGCTGGCCGGGCCGCACGAGCCACCGACGACGAGCGCGGGGTAGGGACCGCCCTGCCAGGTCCACACCGTTGCTGCGACCTGGGTCGCGATTCCGGTCGTCTCGAGCTGATCCGGCACGCCACCGGGACGGCGTGAGCCACGCATTGCGGCGAGGACGTCCGCCGCCTCGTATGGGCGGGCGGTCGTCGGCGGCGGGATCGCACCGGTGGGGGCCGGGGTCGCATGGGGCGTGCTCGTGGCGGTTGGCGAGGGTGTGACCGTCGCCGCAACCGTGCGAACCGCCGAGTGAGTGGGCGTCGGCGAATCGACCGGCGGCGTCGCCGTGCAGCCGGCGAGAGCGACGGCAACCAGCGCGAGCACGCTGCCGCGCATCAGGGATCCAGGGTGGCGTGCACAGACGAGATGACCGCGTTGCCGACCGCGCCACTGCCCCCGGCCACGAACACCTGGCGCGGCGCCAGGCGCCGCAGCTGTCCGGCAGTGGCCGCCGGCAGGGTGGTGGGTCGGGTCAGGAGCAGCGGAGCGCGGGTGCTGCCCGCCACCGGCGTCGCCGCCAGCGCGTCGGGGTACGCCACACCGGTCGCCAGCCACGCCCGCTGGGCGGTCGGGAAGAATCGCCCCGCGACCGCGGCCGCCGTCTCGTAGCGGTCAGCGCCGGCGATGCGAGTCACCGGGCCGTAGGCGCGCAGCGCGGCCTCTACGCCGGCCGACACGGCGCCGGTCCCGCCGAGCACGACGATCGCGCCCGGTCGTAGCCGGCCCAGCTCAGCGGCGGTCGACGCCGGCAGCTCCGAGGGGCGGGTGAGGAGCATCGGACCGCCGAGCATGCCGGCCGCCGCCCCACCGGCGAGTGCGTCGGGATAGGCGGTGCCGGTGGCGACGAACGCGATCGGCACGCCGCCGGGGAACGTGGCCGCCGACAGGAGGGCGGCGGTCTGGTAGCGGTCGGCACCCGCGACGCGCACGACCTGCGGGGCATACCCGCGGAGCTGCTGCTCCAGCGCGCCGCTCACGGCGCCGGTGCCGCCGCTGACGACGATGCGCGCCGGTCGCAGGCGCTGCAGCTCGGTGATCGTCGGGCCGGGGATGTCGCTGCGGCGGACCAGCAGGACCGGCCCGTCGCGGAAGGCGGCCGCCGGACCGGCCGCCAATGCGTCGGCGAAGCCGGCGCCCGTGGCCACGTGGACCGTGCCGCCGGGGACCGGGTAGGCGGCCCGCGAGATGGCCGCCGCGGTGGCGTAGCGGTCGATGCCGGACAGGCGGACGACCTGGACCGGGGCCGGCACCTTGACCCAGGCGAGTCCATACGGCTCGGATGCGGCCTGGAAGCGGTCGGTGAGGACCTCGATCCGCGCCGTGCCGGTGGCCGGGGCGGTGAACTCGACCCACTCGTTGGCGTTGTCCAGGGTGTACGAGCCAGTCGAGGCACCGTTTGCATGCACGACCCGCAGGTCGAGATCGGCCGTCAGCACGTCGGCCTTGCCGAGCGCCGGGCCGGAGGTGTGGCTGCTCCACGCCAACGCCACCCGCACCCGCTGGCCGGCGGTGACCGAGATGGAGACGGTCGGACGCTGGCCGGCCTGCATGCTGCCGAACGTCATGCCGCCGTACAGGCCGTCGGACTGGCCGATGATGCGGTTTGCCCACAGCGCCGACGCGCTGCCTGCCCCCTCGTGGTCGACGTTGATCGAGCCGTCCGGCATGCGCGTCCGATGGATGGCGCCGGCGGTGACGATGGCCCGCGTTGCCTCCGGCCATGTCGCCAGGCTCGGGGAGCGGCCGATGAGCTGGGCGGCGATGCCGGCCACGATCGGGGTGGCGACGCTGGTGCCGGATGCGGCCAGGCCGTTCGCGGTCCGCACGCCGACCGCCGGCGCGGACAGGTTCGGCTTGTTGAAGTCGCCGTGCGCGTTCCACGCCGTGCCCGGCGGGTCGAGGAAGTTGCTGCCGTTCGAGCCGGGCACGTACCAGATGCGGTCGTCGCCGCGTCCCGCGGTGCCGCGGTCGTCGGTCCCGCCAACGGTCAGGACGTTCCAGCCGGTGCCCGGCGAGCCGACGCGCCAGCCGATGCCATTGCTGAAGTTGCCGGCCGCGCTCACCGGCAGGCGCCCGCCCTCGTAGGCGATGGCGTCGAAGTAGCGGCGCGCCTCCTCGGCACCGGTGGCCGTGTCCTGGACGAGGCTGGTATTGACGATGTCGGCATCGCCGCCCGTGGCGCGGATGGCCCAGTCAGCGGCCGCGACGATGGCGCGGTCGGTGCTGAGTGACGGGCTATAGCCGCCGGTGCCGGACGACACGATGCGGGCACCGGGTGCAACGCCGCCCCAGGTGCCGGGCTGGCCTGCCACGGCCCCGGCCACCCAGGTCGGATGGTCGAACGTGCCGCCGCCCGCGTATGCCAGGGTGCCGGTCGTGCTGTGGGCGGCGACGACCCGCCCTGCCAGGTCGCCGGAGTTGCGGACGTTGTGGTACTCGACCACGCCGACCCGTACCCCGTTGCCCTGGTCTGCCGCGCCACTGGTCCAATCCGCGTCCACGGCCGCACGGGCAGTGGACATCGAGGGCTGCCATGCCTGCTCGAGGCCCAGGCTCTCGACCCCCTTCTCGGCGGCCAGCGCCGCCACGCTGCCGGCGGGCAGGTCGACGAAGACGAGCGGTGTCGACGTGCTGGCGTAGGCGACGCTGCCCCCGAGGGCCTCGATCCGGGACTGAAACGACTGCTGGACCGATGCGTAGGTCGCGGCACGAGCGGCATCGAGCTCGGCTCGCACGGCGCGCAGCGCGTCGAAGTCGTCGATCACCGGGCGCTGGCCGATCCAGCGCACCTCTGGATGGGCGGCGATCACCGCCGCCACGGCCGCGGTCGGATCGGCGTCGAGCCACACCGCCACCGGCAGCTCGGCGGCCGGTTCGGCGGCTGCCACGGCGGCTTCGAGGGAGGTGTCGGCCTTGGCCGCCAGGTCCGAGAGGGCCGCGACGCTGGCCGCAGCCCGCGCCTCGTACAGCTCGGCGCCGCCGAGCATGCCGTCAGCGGAGCGGTACACGATGTCGAGCTCACCGGTGACGACGTTGACGAGCTTGCCGACCCACATCGCAGCGCCGTCGGGAGCGGTGAGGTCGCGCTCGTAGACGAGCTCCCAGTCCGCCGCCGTGCCGCCCTCGGTGCCGGCCAGGTGGGCGCGCGCGGCGTCCACTGGCGAGGCGGCAGCAGCCGGCACTGGTCGCGCGAAACCACCGCTCGCCGACAGCAGGGCCGTCAGGAGCAGCGAGGCGCCGATCCGCCGGGCAGGTACGGTCGTCTTCATCGGTCTGGCCATTGAGCCCACCGTATGACATTGTCACACGTCGTGGAACGTCCCACGAGCGTACTGCCGCCACGGTCACATCGGTATGACCCGATGGTTTCGCCGTGGGGGACTTCGTCGGGTACCCTGTGCGCCGATGACGATCGCCCCGGGCGAGATCGCCCGTTTCGCAGACAGTGTCTATGCCGACCGCATGCAGCGTGCCGCGGCCGCGGCCGGCGACCGCGCCATCGATGCGTTGATCGTGACGCCGTCGATCGACTATCGGTACCTGGTCGGCTACAACCCGCCCCCGCTCGAGCGCCTGACGGCGCTGGTGCTGCGCCCCGACGCCGACCCGGTGCTCGTCCTCCCCTTGCTGGAGGAGCCGCTGGCCGTCCAGGAGCTGGGCGACCTCGCGGATGGTATCGACATCCAGCCCTGGCAGGAGGGCAGCGATCCCTACCAGGCCGTGCGCCAGCTCCTGGCCGGAACGCGACGAGTCGGTGTCCAGGACCAGATGTGGGCCAGGCACGCCCTCCGCTTCGCCGCCGCGCTGGACCCGATCGAGCTCGTCGAGGCCGGCCCGGCCCTGTCCGCGCTGCGCCGCGTCAAGAGCCCCGAGGAGGTCCACCGCCTGCGACGCGCGGCGCAGGTCGCCGACACCGTCATGCTGGCCGCCACCGGCGTGCCACTGGCCGGGACCAGCGAGCGACAGCTGGAGGCCAAGATCCGCGACCTGCTGGTGCTGTACGGGCACCAGGTCGTCGACTTCGCAATCGTCGGCTCCGGTCCGCACTCGGCATCACCGCATCACGTGCCCACCGATCGCGTTATTCGTGACGGAGACGCGATCGTGATCGACCTCGGCGGGACGCGGCTCGACTACTGCTCCGACACCACCCGCACCGCCTTCTGCGGCGACCCACCGCGGGAGTTCGAGGACCTGTACGCGACGCTGCAGATGGCGCAGGAAGCGGCGTGCAACGCGGTCCGCCCCGGCGTCGCGGCGTCCGAGATCGACCGCGTCGCCCGCGACGTGATCACTGAGGCCGGCTACGGCGAATACTTCATCCACCGCACCGGCCATGGGATCGGGATGGAGACCCACGAGGAGCCGTACATCATCGCCGGCAACGACGAGCCGCTCGTCGCCGGGATGGCGTTCAGCGTCGAGCCCGGGATCTACGTGCCGGGCCAGTGGGGCGCGCGGATCGAGGACATCGTCGTCGTCACCGACGACGGCGGCGAGCGCCTCAACACCTCGGCGACCGACCTCTACCTCGTCGGCTGAGACCCGCCGTCGCGGTGCGACGCGACCAGGGCGACCAGCACGCCGTCGATCGCGGCGGTCGCCTCCCGCACCGCCCCCGTCACGTCCCCGATGTCGGCCGATCGGCGCCGCAGGTGGGCGGTGATCGCCTCCAGCACCGGCGAGCGAAAGAAGAGGAAGGCCTCGATCGTCTCGGCCAGCGACAGCCCGGCAGCGGATGCCTCGCGACCGTAGAGCCCACCCATCTTCTCCGCCTCTTCGAGCAGCAGCTGCCGCTCCGCGCGCTTCGAGGCGGCGACGTATTCGATCACCAGCTGAAACGTGCGCTGGCCCCAGCGCCGAAAGTCGGCGCGCTGCTCGTCCGTCAGGCGCGCCTGCCACGGTTGGCCGGCGTACCCGGTGCGCACCATGCGGCGGTGGACGTCGCCACCGATGCTCGTTGCGGCATTCGGCAAGGACTCCATGCCGTAGCTGCTGCGCCGCGGTGCATTGATCATCGATTCCAGGCTGGACCGCAGGAAGCGGCGGTGGCGTCCGGGTGTCTGGTAGCTCTGCACCTGCCCGGTGTCGGCCCAGCGCCGCAGCGTGTCCGGTCCCACGCCCACCAGCTTCGAGGCCGCCCCGAGCGGCAGCCACGGGCCGTCAAGGCGCTCGGGCTCGTCAGTCAATGTGGGCAAACCTCGTCATTCAGGCGAGGCACCAGCATAGCCCGCTTCGGTCAGCCGCGGAGGTCGGCGGGGCTGACGCTTCCGAAGCGCTCCCAGGTCCGGACGATGGCCTCGATCCCGTCCCGCACGTTCCAGAGCGGCATCCACTCGTTCGGGGCGTGGAAGTTGCCGTTGGGGGAGGCGAAGCCGATCAGCACCGACTTGAGGCCCAGCTGCGCGTCGAGCGCGGCCACGACCGGCACCGAGCCGCCGGAGCGATGGAACAGGGGTGCCTTGCCGAAGGCCGCCTCCAACGCCTCCGACGCGAGCTTGACGCCCGGATGGTCGAGCGGCGTGATCGCCGGTGCCCCACCGTGGATGACCCTGACCTCGACCCGCACCGTCGGCGGCGCGATCGACTCCAGGTGCTCCTTCAGGAGCGACTCGATCTCGCGGTAGTCCTGGTCTGGCACGAGGCGGGTGCTGAACTTCGCCGCGGCCCAGGCGGGGATGATGGTCTTGGCGCCCTCGCCGGAGTAGCCGCCCCACAGGCCGTTGATGTCGAACGTGGGCCGGGCGCTCATGCGCTCCAGGACCGTGTAGCCCCGCTCGCCCTCGCCCCAGGCGGGTGCCCCGATCCGATCCAGCTCCGCGGCCTCGTCCCACGGCTGCTCGGCGTATGCCGCGCGCTCGTCATCGGTCAGATCGCGAACGCGGTCGTAGAAGCCGGGCACCGTGACCCGCCCCTCGTCGTCGACCATGGAGGCGAGCATGTCGACCAGCACGTTCGCCGGGTTGTCGACGCCGCCGCCGTACTGCCCCGAGTGCAGGTCCTGCTGCGAGCCGCGGACCTTTACCTCGAGATATGCGATCCCGCGCAGCCCGTACGTGACGGCGGGCGTGCTGTCGTCATCGGCCATGTCGGAGTCGGAGACGACGCACAGGTCGGCCTCCAGGAGCTCCGGATGATCGGCGATGAACCGCTCCACGGGCTCCGATCCCACCTCCTCGTCGCCCTCGAAGAAGAAGCGCAGGTTGACCGGCGCACCGCCGGCCCCGCGCAGCCAGGCCTCGGCGGCCGCAAGGTGCATCACCAGCTGGCCCTTGTCGTCGCCGGCACCGCGCGCGTAGACGATGTCGTTCTCGTAGCGCGGCTCGAACGGGGGTCGTACCCACTCGTCGAGCGGGTCGGGAGGCTGGACGTCGTAGTGGCAGTAGACCAGCACGGTGGGAGCGTCGGCACCGGCGCCCAGCCAGGCACCGGTCACGATCGGGTGGCTGGTGGTCTCGTGCAGCGCCACGTCGTCGACGCCCATCTCGCGCAGCCAGCCGGCAACCCACTCCGCTGCCCGCCGGACCTCGTCGCGCCGCGTCGGATCCGCGGAGACCGATTCGATGCGCAGGAAGTCGTCGAGCCGCTGCATGTGCGCATCGGCGTTGGTGCGGAGGTGGGCGAGGGCGTTGTCGAGGCCGGCGCGAAGGCCGGCCCCGGTATCGGTCTGGCTGCTCATGGACCGATGATAGGGCCGCGGCAACCTTCCGGCTCCGGGCGGCGTCCAGCGCGCATGGGCCGGCTGCGGATATCCTCGAGACCCATGTCACACCGCGCGCTCTCGCTCCTCGCCGCGCTGGCCGCCGTCGCCGCGCTCGCCGCGGCGCCGCCGATGACCGCCGTCGCCTGCTCGTGCGCCATGCCCAATCCCGTCGAGGCCGAGGCGCGCGCCGACGTGGTCTTCGTGGGCGCCGTCGCCGACGTTCGGGACCCGCAGGGCAGCGGCCCGGCCGTCAGCAGCGGGCGCCAGGTCAGCTACCTGTTCGCGGTCGAGGAGATCCGCAAGGGACCGAGCCTCGCCTCGATCGTGATCACCAGCAGTGCCGATGGCGCCTCGTGCGGTGCCGGGTTCACGGCCGACACGCGCTGGCTCGTCTTCGCGACCCGTGCCGAGGACGGCCAGTACGCGTCAAACCTGTGCGAGCCGAACCAGTCCCTCGGCGCCGCCGACGTGCCGGACGACGCTGCCGAGTGGCCCGACGAGGCCGCAGCCACCCCGGACGCCAACACCGGGATCCCGCTCCAGATGGCGGTCATGGCCGTCGTCGTGGTTGGCCTGGCGGTCGTCTCCGCGGTGGCGTTCCTGTGGCGTGGGCGCTCTCCGGCCCGTCCTACCTGAAGACGCCCAGGACGAAGCCGGCGAAGAGGGCCAACGCGACGGCCGGCAGGAACGCGGCGATGCGCAGCGCCGGCGGCCACGACGGGCCGCCCAGGAACGCGTAGGCGGGGATCGTCAGCGGAAACAGCAGTGCGCCGGCGGACCAGGCCACCCGCGAGCGGAACGTCAGGTCCGGTCGGTCCTGTACGTCGAGCCAGTACGCGCCGATCACGATGAAGGCGCCCACCGCGGCCACCACGAAAACGGTCCAGATGAAGGGGAGCATGTCTGCGCCCCGATGCTAGCCGATGCGGCTACTCCCCGAGCTCGGCGCGACGGGACGCGACGTCCTCGGGGCCGCTGAGCAGGTCTCCCAGGAAGCGCAGCGGCCGCCGGCGCGGCAGCCGCGGCTCGTCCAGCGGCAGCAGCGCCTGTATCGCGGCCCGGATCTGGACCTCCAGCGCCTGGCGCGCCGCGCCCGCGCGCTCCGCCGGGACGGGGATCGGCGCACCGAACCGGATCGTCACGCGCCGCCGGAACCACAGGTGGGTGCTGCCGACGATGGCGCACGGCACGACCGGCACGCCGCCCATGGCGGCGAAGGCGGCGGCGCCATCCTCGAACTCGAGCAGGGCCGACTCGCGCCAGCCGATGCGGCCCTCGGCGAAGATCCCCAGCACGCCGCCGTCGGCGAAGACGCGGCGCACCGCGCGCACGGCGCTGGTGAGCGTCGTCTTCTGCGGGTGGTAGGGGATCACGCCGCCGACGAAGGCCATGACCCGGTTCTTGAAGCCGCGGCTGAAGTCCGCCTCCTTCGGCCCGAACCAGGTGATCCGCGGCGCGACCGGCGTCACCGCCAGCACGAGGAGCGGGTCCCAGCCGTTGTGATGGTTGGCGACCAGCTGAAACGGGGGGGCGGGCCAGCGCTCGAGGCCCTCCGCCCGCACGTCGAACAGGGCGCGGACGAGCAGTCGGTTGATGCCCCACACGGCACGGTAGCGCCCCGTGACCGCGACGCTCAGCTCGCGCGGTCCGACCCGACGGGCACGCTCCGACTCGGCGCTCATGCCGGATGGCTCCTCAGGCCGCCGCCGGCGTGGCGCCGAGGAGCTCCGGCTCGATCTCGCGACGCCGCGGGTCGACGTGTCGCAGGGCCAGGCAGGCGCCGACGATGAAGAGGGCGGCGACGAGCATGGCGATGCGCGGGCCGGCCTCGCGTCCCAGCAGCGCGCCGAACAGGTCCTGGGCCGGCCCCCCGACGAGCAGGAAGACGGGGCCGGCCATCGCCGTGCCGGCGTTGAGGACGCCCATGTAGCGGCCCGACGTGTGCTTCGGGATCACGTCCGCCATGAGCGCCCAGTCGGCCGACAGGAAGAGGCCCATCCCAACCCCGAATGGGATGAAGCCGGCGATCGCCAGCTCGCGCGACGGGGCGCCCGCGACGCCGAGCAGGCCGAGACCGGCGACCAGGCCCGCCGCCCAGATGACCTTCCGGCGTCCGTATCGGTCCGACAGGCGCCCGCCCGGCACGGCGGCCAGCAGCGTCGCCACGCCCACGATGACGGTGGCGAGGAACACGGTCTCGTTGGCCGCGTCGTCGGTGAGGCCGTGGACGCGCTCGAAGTACGGCGTAGCGAGGGCCGTGACGTTGTAGGCGCCCAGGAAGAGGAGGCGCACCAGCAGCAGCCACAGCACGTTCGACTCGCGCAGGATGTCGCGGTTCCAGGCCGATGCCGCGACCTGCGCCCAGGACCCGGTGCGCCGCGGAGCCGCGGTCCCCTCGTCGACGGTGCCGACCAGCACGACCATGGTCACCAGTTCCACGGCGCCCAGTGCCATGACCGCGGGCACCGACGCGGCTCCCCCGAACGTGGCGATCCCGACGCCCACGATGGTGCCGAGCACCAGCATCAGCCCCATGAGGCCGCTCGCGGTCCCGACCTGGCGGGCGGGGACGAGGTCGGGGACATAGCCCTGGAACGGGCCCTGGGCGAAGTTCGAGCTCAGCTGGAGCAGGAAGTAGAACGCCAGCATGGCCAGGAAGTCGTTCGACAGCGCGAACCCGGCCAGGAAGACGACGTCCAGCAGCGAACCGATGACGATGTACGGCTTCCGCCGCCCCCAGCGGGTGACGGTGTAATCGGAGATCATCCCGATCGTGGGCTGCACGATGATCGGCGCCACGGCCCCGACCGCGATGATCAGCGCCAGCAGCAGCCCCTGCGCACCGGGGTTCAGTGCATCGATGCGCTGCGGGATGACGATCGTGTTGAGGCCGCCCCAGATGGTCTGGATGCCGAGCCAATAGATCGACAGCGTCAACAGCTGGCGCAGCGGCAGGGACGGGCGTTCGGCGTTCACGGCGGGAGTCTCGCACGCCGGACCTGCGGCCGAACAGCGGTCCGGGTATGGTCGCCGGACAGATGCCCTCCCGTCCCCCGCACCGCCTGCGCCGGCCAGGCCTGCCGCCGGCCATGGCGCACGTCGACTTCCGCCGCTATCTCGTGGCGCGCTTCGTGGTGGCGATGGCCAGCCAGATGCTCATCGTGGCGGTGGGGTTCCAGGTTTACGACGTCACCGGCGACCCGCTGTTCCTGGGGCTCGTTGGCCTGTCCCAGTTCCTGCCGTTCATCCTGCTGGTGCTGCCCGCCGGGCACGCCGCCGACGCCTACGACCGGCGCCGCATCCTGGCCGGCACGAACGCGGTGCTGGTCGTGGTGGCCCTCTCACTGGCCGGCATCTCGCTGGCCGGCGTCACCGATGCGACCCCCATCCTGGCGATCATGGCCCTCTACGGCGCCGCGCGCGCGTTCAGTGCCCCGGCCAGCCAGTCGCTGGTGCCGAACCTGGTGCCGGAGGGTGACTTCGGCAACGCGGTAGCGCTCAGCTCGTCGACGCTGGAGGTGGCCGTGATCAGCGGGCCGGCGATCGGCGGGGTGCTCCTGCTGGCCGGCCCGGCGGCGGCCTACCTCGCCGCCGGGGCGCTGCTCCTGGTCGGGATGATCCTGCTCCTGCTCCTGCGCGGCGGAGCGCGGGCGGACACCGGCCGTGAGCCCTTCTCGGTTGAGTCGCTCCTCTCCGGCGTGCGCTTCGTGCGGACGCGGCCGCTGGTCCTGGGCTCCATCTCGCTCGATCTGTTCGCCGTGCTGTTCGGTGGGGCGGTGGCCCTCCTGCCGATCTACGCCGCCGACATCCTGCACGTCGGTCCCGACGGGCTGGGGCTGCTGCGCGCGGCACCGGCCGTGGGGGCGATGGCCAGCGCCAGCTTCCTCTCGGCGCGGACGTTCAACGGCAATGTCGGGCGCTGGCTGTTCGGCGCGGTGGCGGCATTCGGCGTGGGAACCATCGTCTTCGCCCTGTCGACCAGCTTCGTTCTCTCGCTGGCGGCGCTGGTGGCGATGGGCGCCACCGACATGCTGAGCGTCTACATCCGGCACCTCCTCGTCCAGCTCGCCACCCCGGACGTCATCCGCGGGCGGGTGAGCGCGGTGAACTCGGTCTTCATCAACGCCTCCAACGAGCTGGGCGAATTCGAGTCGGGCCTGACGGCCAGCTGGTGGGGCACGGTGGGCGCCACGGTCGTGGGTGGGGTGGCGACGATCGGGGTCGCCATCACCTGGGCCTTGCTGTTCCCCGTCCTGCGTCGCCTCGACCGCTTCCCGGAGGCGGAGCGCGAGGTGGCCGTCGAGCCGGGGTAGAATCGCGACGCATGCCAATCGACGAGATCGCCTTCACGCTCGGCCCGATCCAGGTCCACTGGTACGGGATCATCATCGCCAGCGCCGTCCTGCTCGGCGCGGTGGTCGGCACCCTGGAGGCGCGCCGCCGTGGCGAGGACCCCGAGCAGGGCTGGTCGATGCTGCTGCTGGTCATCATCACCGCCGTCATCGGTGCGCGCCTGTACCACGTCATCCACGAGTGGGACCACTACTCACAGAACCTGGCCCAGATCCCGCAGATCTGGACCGGCGGCATCGGCATCCCCGGCGCGGTCGCCGGCGGCGCGGCCGGGATCTGGTGGTACACCCGCGGCGCCAAGCTCAACACCGCCCGCTGGCTCGACATCTTCGCCCCCGCGCTGCTGCTGGGGCAGGCGGTGGGCCGGCTCGGCAACTTCGTCAACCAGGAGCTGTACGGACCGCCGATCCAGCTCTGCGGCACGGGCGGCTACCTGCCCTGCCTGCCGTTCGGGATCCGGATCGATGCCGATCACCGCGCCGGCACGCCGTGGGATGCGCTGGCCTTCCCGCCCGAGACGACCCAGTTCGTGCCGATGTTCGCCTACGAGGCC
>JAICQM010000070.1 GCA_025937875.1 Chloroflexota bacterium | reverse complement strand
AGGTCCCAGCTAAGGGGCGTGCCACGCGCCACGTCCCTGGCCGCGTGGCGACCCAGGATCTCCGGCAGGTGACGGGTGTGGAGACCATGACCGGGACGGATGCTGCGCACGTTCGCCTCGGTGAACGGCTCGCCGGCTCGCACGTCGTCGACCACGAACAGCGAGCGCCGCAGCGAGCGGCTCGGTGCCTCGCGCTCCGTCGGGGTGTAGCTCACGCTGCCGAGCGCCTGCTCCGCCACGCGGATCTGGGCCACCATCTCGGCCAGCTCGGCGGGCTCGAGCGAGAAGCCGCTGTCGGGTCCGCCGTCCGCACGTCGCAGGGTGACGTGCTTCTCGACGATGACGGCGCCGAGGGCCACGGCAGCTACCGGGACCGCGATGCCCATGGTGTGGTCGGAGAGCCCGACAGGGACGCCGAACGCGGTGGCCATGTGCGGAATCGTGCGCAGGTCGACCTCGTCGGGTGGTGCGGGGTACGCACTGGTGCACTTCAGCAGGGCGATATCGGTCGCCCCCCCGTCTCTCGCCGCCGCCACGGCTTCCTCGATCTCGTCGTAGGTCGCCATGCCGGTGGAGATCACCATCGGCTTGCCGGTGGCCGCGACCCGGCGGATGAGGCCGACGTCGACGATCTCGAAGCTCGCGATCTTGTAGGCCGGCACGTCCAGCGACTCGAGCAGGTCGATCGCGGTCGCGTCGAAGGGCGACGAGAACCAGGTCATCCCCAGACGCAGCGCCTCATCGCGGATGGGCGCATGCCACTCCCACGGCGTGTGCGCTTCCTCGTACAGCTCGTACATCGTCCGCCCGTCCCACACGGTGCCCGAGCTGATGCGGAATGGCTCGGTGTCGGCATCGATCGTGATCGTGTCGGGCCGATACGTCTGCAGCTTGATGGCGTCCGCCCCCGCCTCCGCCGCGGCCCGCACGATCCCAAGGGCCGTGTCGAGGCTGCCGCCGTGGTTCGCCGACAGCTCGGCGATCACGAACGTACGGGGCGGCGACCCGCCGATGGGCCGCCCGTCGATCTCCACGCTCGCCATTATGGCCGCTCGACCGTTATGGCCATGCGCCGGGCGGTAGGCGGTGCCCCGTCGTTCGGCTCGCGCTCGACGTCGCGAAACCCGGCGGCGGCGAAGGCACGTAGCGACGCCTGGTTGTCGGGGCGGATGAACGCGTCGACCCGGACGATCCCTTCGGCCGCGGCGCGTTCCAGGCCGGCGCGGATGAGGGTTGCCGCGAGGCCACGACCGCGCGCGGCGGGTGCCACGGTGACCGAGATCGTTGCTCGATCTCCCTCCCGATCCAGGCGCACCACGCCGACGGGACTCTCTCCCAGCTCGCCGACGAGCAGCATGCGAGCGGGATCCCCGAGCGCGCCGGCCAGCCATGCCCGGTGCTCGTCGGGCATGATCGGATCGGACGTGAACGACCCGCTTCGGGTTACGGGATCGTTGCGCCAGGCGAGCAGGTCGTCGCCGTCCTCGACGGCGGCGGGGCGGACGGCCACGAAGCCCGCGCGCATCGCCGCGGCGACCCGCGTCGCTCCCTGGCCATCCACCATTCGCTGACCCGCCTCCGCCATCCGGCGTCGCGCGTCTGGATCAGCCATCAGGGTGGCGGTGGTGGCGGCCACGGCGGCCACGTCCCCCGCCTCCGCCGTGACGGCGATCCCGGCGCCGCGCAGGGCCTCGACCACCGGACGCTGGTTGTCGGCGATCCGCACCGCAACCATCGGCGTCCCAAGGGCGGCGCATTCGAGGGTGGCGGTGCCCGCACCGACGACGGCGACCGACGCCGAGGCGAGCAGCGGCACGATGTCGTCGTCCGGGCCGGCGACCTCCCATCGGTGGGCCACGGCCGTGGCGCGCAGCGGCCCGGGCGCTGGATGCTGCGGGCCGATGACCACCCGGCCCGTGACGCCGGCCGCGGCGAGGGCCTCGAGGAGCGGCCCCGTGCGCGCGTCCGGATCGGCGCCACCCAGGCTGACCAGCACCCCTCCCCGCGTGGCGCGCGGAGCGGTGCGCACCGATCGGCGCAGCAGCGCATAGCGCGGACCGACCAGGAGCCGGCCGGTCGCGTCCGGATACATCGCGGCCGCCCCGTGGAAGTGGCCATTGACGATGACATCGGCGCGGACGCCCGCCTCGCCCAGGTCATCGACGACCACCAGCCGCCGCGCGGCGATGCGGCGCCGGTAGCGCGCCACGAAGGCGTAGCCATCGAGGACGGCCCAGTCGGCCGCGCTGTCCGCCGCCAGGCTCGCGGTGACGTCGGCATCGGCGTCCGATCCGACCTCGACGTCCAGGTGGTGGACCTCGCCTTCTTGCCGCCAGGCGTCGACGATCGGTCCGGTCGGGTCGGAGGTCAGGAGGAGAACCTCATCGCCGCCGTCGCGGAGGGCCTGGGCCAGCGCCAGGGAGCGCACCAGGTGGCCGATGCCGATGCGCGACGACGCGTCGGCACGGACGAGGACTCTCATCCGTCGAGCGGCTTCTGCACGGTGTGGCGGTTGAGCTCGACGAGCTCGGGCTCACGGTCGAGCAGGGCGAGGACATCGTCGAGCTCGAAGGCTTCGCCGAGGGCCTCGTAGACGCGGCTGGCGAAGGCCAGGTCCTCCGGCGTGTCGACGGTCCAGCGCAGACCGCTGCGATCGGTCGCATCGGTCAGCTGGCGAAGGACGAAGCGCTCCGGATGGCCATAGATGAAGGGGGTCACATGCTCACGCGCGACGTCGTCGGTGGCCTCGACCGCCGCGGCATCGAGCGCCTCGCGCGAGAACACCTCCGTGTCGAGGCCGCGGGGGAATGTGCGTGTCAGCGTGTTGGAGACGTAGTCGCAGGCCTCGTACGCGTTGAGAACGCGTCCCGAAACCAGCGGGCTGAGCAGCGGGCAGTCCGCGGTGAGGCGCATGACGATCTCCGCGTCCGAGGCCTCGGCGGCCAGCACGTACCGATTCAGGACGTCTGCGGCGGGACCACGCACCACCCGCACGCCTGCAGAAGCCGCAACATCGGCCAGTGAATCATCCTCGGCGAGGTCCGGGATCGCGGCCACGACCTCATCGACGCTTTCGACCTGCGTCGCCCGGCGCAGCACGTGGGCGACCATCGGATGGCCGGCGAGCGGTGCGAGTACCTTGGCGGGGAGCCGGGTGGACCCCACCCGGGCCTGGACGATGGCGACGACGCGCCGGCCCCCGATCACCAGAGCTCGAACACCGCGCGCCGTACGGCGTCGATCACGCGCTCGACCTCGCTATCGGTCATCAGGGGAAAGATCGGCAGCGACACGGCGCGCGCAGAGAAGTCTTCGGCCACCGGACACGAGCCGGGGCGGAAGCCGAGGTCGCGGTAGTACGGATGGTGGTGCACCGGGATGTAGTGGACCTGAACGCCCAGGCCCAGGGCGCGCAGCCGATCGAAGAACGCGCCCCGCAGGGCGGCGTCCGAGACGCGGACCACGAACAGGTGCCAGGCCGGCTCCACACCCTCGCGGACGACTGGGAGGGTCAGCGCGTGGAGATCCGCCCACGCCTCCAGGTAGCGGGCCGCGATTGCCCGCCGCCGCGCCACGAACGCGTCGAGGCGACGCAGCTGGCTGGATCCCAGGGCGGCCTGCACATCGGTCAGGCGGTAGTTGAACCCGAGGTCGTGCTGCTCGTAGTGCCACGGCCCGTCGTTGCGCTCCATGAGCGCCGGATCGCGGGTGATGCCGTGGGTCCGGAAGCGTGCCGCACGGTCGGCCAGGGCCTCGTCATCGGTCACGATCGCGCCGCCTTCGGCGGTGGTGATGAGCTTGACCGGGTGAAAGCTCAGCTCGGTGGCATGCGCCAGCGTCCCCACCCGGCGCCCGCGGTACGTGGCTCCGAGCGAGTGGGCGGCATCGGCCAGGACGGTGACGCTCCGCTCGCCGGCCGCCGCATTCAGCTCGTCGTAGTCCGCGGGGTGCCCCGTGTAGTCGATGGCGACGATCAGCCGGGTGCGGTCCGAGATCGCGGCCTCGGCCGCCGCGGGGTCCATGTTGCCCGTGTCGGGAAGGACGTCCACGAATCGGACCGAAGCCCCCAGGTAGAGCGCGGCGTTGGCGGTCGCCGCGAATGTCAGTGGTGTGGTGATGATCTCGTCCTCGGGCCCCAGCCCCGCCGCGAAGTACATCGCGTGCAGGGCGGAGGTTCCCGAGTTCACGACGACCGCCCGGCGTGCGCCGGTGGCTGCTTCGAGGCCCCGCTCGAACGCGTCGACCGCCGGACCGGTGGTCAGGAAGTCGGAGCGCAGGACGTCCACGACCGCGGCGATGTCCTCGTCGTCGACCCACTGGTGGCCGTACGGGATGGGCCGCTCAGACACTCGCCACCATGTCGCGCAGCTGGTCGACGGTCAGCCACTCGCTGTTCGTGTCGCTGGCATAGCTGAACCCGTCGGGGACGGGGTCGCCGTCGAGGTGCTGCTCCGGCCACCACTCCATCTCGGGCTGGATCACGTAGTAGCTCCCCATGTCCACCGTCCGCCGCGAGTCGGGTGCGCTGATCATCTCCTCGTGCAGCTTCTCGCCGGGGCGGATGCCGACCATCTTGAGCGTTGCCTCTGGCGCCATGGCCCGCGCCAGGTCGACGACGTGCATGCTGGGGATCTTGGGCACGAACAGCTCACCGCCGTGCATCCGCTCCAGCGAGTCCATGACGAACTGGACGCCCTGCTCGAGGGTGATCCAGAAGCGCGTCATGCGCTCGTCGGTGATCGGCAGCTCACCGGTCGACGCCAGCTGCTTGAAGTACGGCACCACGCTGCCCCGGCTACCGACCACGTTTCCGTAACGCACCACGGCGAACCGCGTCTTGGTCCCTCCGGCGTAGGCGTTGCCCGCGATGAAGAGCTTGTCGCTGACCAGCTTGGTGGCGCCGTACAGGTTGATCGGGCTGCACGCCTTGTCGGTGCTGAGTGCGAGGACCTTCTCGACGCCCTGCTCGATGGCCGCCTCGATGACGTTCTGCGCCCCGTGGACGTTGGTCTTCACCGCCTCGAACGGGTTGTATTCGGCTGCCGGCACCTGCTTGAGGGCGGCGGCGTGGACGACCAGGTCGACGTCGTGGAAGGCGCGGTACAGCCGCTGATAGTCGCGCACGTCACCGATGAAGAACCGCAGCCGCGGCTCGTCGGGGTAGAGCTGCTGCATCTCGTACTGCTTCAGCTCGTCGCGGCTGAGGATGATGACCTTCTTGACCCTGGTCGTGTCGAGAACGGTTCGCGTGAATCGCTTACCGAACGACCCGGTCCCGCCGGTGATGAGCACGGTCCTGTCGTCGAAAACGGTCATCGGTTCCTCGTACGACCCACGCGATGGCACCCGGGGAGCGGCGGATTGCGGCTCATTCTACGGTTCGCGACCCGCCGCGGGCGAGGTGGAGGGCGGCCGTCACGACGGTCGTGGCAGCGGGCGCGGTAGACTCTGCGCCGAACACGACCCCGCACAGGACCCGCACGTGACGACGGTGATCCTCGCAGGGGGGGTGCTGGTGACCCTGCTCGTCGCGTACGTCATGCGACGACCGGAGTGGCGGCTCGCGGCCCTCCTCTTCGCCCTCCTCGCCATCCCCGGCAACGTCGACAACCTTCTGCCGCAGATGCGGCTCGATCCGCACTCGATCGCCAACAACACCGCGCCAGCGATCTCGTTCGTCGACCTCCTCATAGCCTGGGGCCTGATCTTGACCGCGCGTGAGGGCCGCTTCGCCGGCTGGTCGCGCCACATGCGCTGGATCGTGGGTGGCAGCGTCGCGTTCGCCGTGCTCGTCACGATCGTGACCCTGGTCAATGTCGCCGACGGCGTAGCGATCCCGGCCGCCGTGCGCGGGATCCTCACCCTTGCCCGCATCCCGGCGCTGCTGGCGCTGGCGATCGCCCTGCGCGACGAGGTCGGCGACGGACGGCGCGTCGCGATCGGCGTCGCGGTGGGCCTCGTGGCGCTGCTGGGTAACGGCCTGTTCACCTCGGGCCAGCTCGACACGACCCGCTTCACGGCAGCCACGTTCGGCCGCAACGGCCTGTCGCTCGCATTGGTCGTCGGGGCGCTTATCGTCACCGGGCTCGCGATCGAGCTGCGGCGGAGCGCCGACGTCGCTCGCCAGCGGTGGTTCGCCGTTGCCCTGTTCGGCCTGGCCGCAGCGGGCCTCTTCGCGGCAATCGCGACCGGCACCCGGATGTCGCTCCTGGTACTCGTCCCGGCCGCGTTGGCGGCACTCATCGTGAACCGCACGTGGTGGCATCGCGAAGGGGTCGCGGGCGTGCTGCTCATCGTCGCCGGCGTCCTGGCCGTGGGGTTGGCCGCGGCGCTGTGGACCGCCGAAGGCGGGCGCGCGCTGGCCGTCGTCACCGACCCCGGCGAAACGGTGGACATCATCACCGACCCGGAGGGCGAGCCGGACTACTCACCCGTGCGCACCCGAACCCACTGGTGGAGCCAGGCATTCGGCATGGTGCGCGCGGATCCGTTGACCGGCGTCGGGCCGTACCAGTGGAACATCGAGCGCTACGAGACCGATCCGGAGGCACGGCCAATCGTGGCCGACCCGCACAACACCTATATCCAGATGGCCGCGGAATACGGCGTGCCGGTCCTCGTCGCCTACGTCCTCGGACTCGGCGCCGCCGCCCTGCTGGTGCTGCTCACCGTCTGGCGCCGCGCGTCCCCCGGATCCACGTCCGCGATTGCCACCACCATCGCGGCCGCGGCGCTCATGGCGCCGCTGACGGAGTTCACGAACTCGCACCTCTTCAATGTGCGGCTGGGAGCCGTCGCCTGGCTGCTGCTTGGCGTCACGCTGACCCTGACCGTCATCCCGGTGCTGGTTTCGCGCAACGCGACGGCCACGACTGCGGCGGGTCCCGCCACGGTCCGTGATGCGAAGCGGGACCGGCAGCGGCATGTCGCGACCCGCGCCTGACGCGTCGGTCCTGCACCACGCGGAGGCGCGGGCGTGGGCGACCCACTGGGCCCAGCGCTGGTTCGTGGGCCCTGACGGCCGGGACCGCTTTCGCGTCGGGACGACCGATGCCGGCTGGGCGACGCATGTCGAGGCCTATCTCCTTCTGCTCGACGTCGCCGGCGCCACGTCTCGACGCCGCCTGACGCTCCCCTCGCCGGCCGGCTGGCTGAAGGCCCACGGGTTCGACCGCGCGATCCGAGCCGGCCTCCTGCGTCGCGTGACGGACGCGCCGCTCGCGCCCGCCTCGGTGGCGGTGGTCGCCGAGATCCCGACGCCCTCGATGCTCGGCCCCGCCACCCGCGTGGCGCGCGCCGCCCATCCGGGCGTCGCCGTCGCCGTCGCCGATCCACGCGCCGCGCGCCGCCTTCGGCGCGAGGGCCTGGCCCCGCATGCCCTCGCCGTTGCGCGCGCCGAGGAACGGCGGCTGCTCACGGGCGCGCGGACGGGACTCGGCGCCGCCTGGGACGCTCTCCGCGCCGCGCCGCCCGAGATGCCCCTCGGGGACCGCGACCTCGCACATGCGGCGCTCGAACGCCTCGGACCGCTCGTCCGGCGGTCGATGCCCTACCTCGCACCCGAGACGGCCGCGATCGAGCGCTTCCTGGATGCAACGGCGCCCGCCGGGGTTGCGATCGCAAGCGACCAGCACCGCATTGGTCGCCTGGTCGTCGCGGCGGCGCGTGCCCGCGGGATCCGCAGCGTCGTCCTCCAGCACGGGCTGCCGCAGTCGCGGATCGGGTACCTGCCCGTCGTCGCCGACGCGGTGGCTGCCTGGTCGCCGGCCTCGCGTGACTGGTTCGTGGACGGCGGCACCGCCCCGGATCGGGTGGTGGTCACGGGCAATCCCCGGGCCGATGCGCTGGCCACCACCTCGCCGGTGCCATCCGGCCCACAGCACGTCGTGCTGGCGCTGAGCCCGACCGCCCAGACGACCAACGAGCTGCTGGTTCGCGACGTCGTCGCGTCCCTGGATGCGCTGCCCGGTGCCCGCCTCACCATCAAGCTGCACCCGGGCCAGGGCGATTGGTCGTTCGTGGGTGGAATCGTTCGGGGCGCGAATGATCCGGGTCGGGTGGCGGTGCTTCGCCACGAGCCGCTCTATCCGCTGTTGGCGAGCGCCTCGGTGGTGGTGGTGCATCGCTCGTCGGTAGCCGTCGAGGCCATGGTCGCTCGCCGCCCGGTCATCGTCCATCGTGCCGGCGGCGAGCCAACGACCGCCGACCTCGAGCTGGCTGATCTCGACCTCCGCGTCACCGAGCGCGCGTTGGACCTGGCCGCCGCCGTCGACGAGCTCAGTCGCAGCGTGGCGGCGGACGCGTACCTTGCCACGCGCGCGACGCAGCTGGAGCGGATCGCAGGACCCCTCGACGGGCGCAGCACGGAGCGCATCGTGACCCTCGTGCGGGACGGCATACTGGGCGCGTGAGCAGCACGGAGCGCCCCTCGATCGAGGTGGTCGTGGAGATCCCCTCGGGCAGCCGCAACAAGTACGAGTACGATCATGCACGCCATCGGTTCGTGCTCGATCGCGTCCTCTATTCCAGCGTCCACTATCCGTGCGACTACGGCTTCATCGAGGGCAGCATGGGCGAGGACGGCGACCCGCTCGACGTGCTGGTCGTGATCGCGGAGCCCACGTTCCCCGGCTGCGTGGTCCGCGTCCGCCCCATCGGTGTGCTCGACATGGCCGACGAAAAGGGCCACGACTACAAGATCCTGGCCGTCGCCAGCGATGATCCACGCTGGGAGCAGACGCACGCGCTCGAGGACCTCTCGGCGCACCGGCTGCGCGAGATCGAGAACTTCTTCGACACCTACAAGACGCTCGAGAACCGCCAGACCGATGTCCGCGGCTGGCTGGGCCTCGATGCCGCGTGGCGGATCATCGACGACGCCGTGGCACGCGGCACACGCCCGGCCACCGAGGACGACGCCGCGCCCGGTACCTGGCGCTGAACGGCGCGCGCCGTCAGCCGGGCGCGGTTTCGAGTGGGGGCGGGGTGGCCTCCCAGGCGGCGTAGATCCCATCCCGCGGCCGCGAGTAGAAGCGGATGCCGTGGCGCCGCATCTCATTGGCGAACCGTTCCGACAGCCCATCGGCGACGCCGTCGACATGGCGGCGGTGTGTGTCGAAGCGGGTGGCTCCCGTCGTCAGCGGCGCGTCCTCGCCGGCATCGGTCACGCGCAGCACGCGGGGCCCCTCGACCGCGATATCGCCGGCGACGTAGGTCGCCTCGTCGGTCTCCAGCAGGACCGACGCGTCGCGGCGGACCGGGGCGGCCGATACCGCCAGGATGCGGGCGTAGTCGGCGAGGAAGGCCTCGAAGAAGGCGAGCCGCCGCTCGCCGTCCAGCGGACGTGGATACGCGCCCTCGCGGATCACCTTCGCCGGTGAGCCGGCCGCCAGCGCCCCATCCGGGACGTCAGCGGTGACGAGCGAGTTGACGCCGATCACGCAGTTGCGGCCGATCCGCACGCCCGGGTTGATCGTCGCGCCCGGGACCCACGAGAAGTCGCCGATCTCGACGCCGTCGAAGGCGACCGGGAAACCCTGCAGCGCCGACGGGTAGGCGCCGTGGGTGTAGATGCTGGTTCGCGTCCCGAGGCCCACCTCGTGCCCCAGGCGGACCGGTCGCGCGGTGTTGATCAGCGTGTGCACGCCGAGGTGCAGGTAGTGGCCGGCGTCAAGCCGTGAGCCATGCTCCAGCGCCGACCCGCCGCCGATCTTGGCCTGCGGCAGCATCCACAGCTCCTGCCCGATATGGACCTCGCGTCCGCTGATCTCGCACGCCTCGCCGACGGTGCCGCCGGCGCCGATGTGGAGCGTGTCGAGCACCCGCAGCGTGCTGTTGCGGAGGATTCGGACACCCTCGTCCAGGCGAATCTCGCCGCCATCGATCCGGACGCCGCGCCCGATGGTGACGCCCGGGGCGAGGACCAGGCGACGCACCCGAATCCGGACTCCGGGCGGCGTGCGGAAGTCGTCGGCGTCCGAATGACCGATGCGCGCCCCGGCGCCGATCTCGACCTCGTCGGCCTCGATGTCGACGTCGGGCCCCAGGCTGACGTCGGGGGCCACGGAGGAGCGGCCGGCGCGGATCGGCTCTGGCATGGGCGCTACATGATAACGGTGCGAATGACCTCCAGCGCCTCAGCCGCCGGCGCGCCGATCTGCACCCCGCGCACCAAGGCCAGCGAGCGGATGAACTCCGGGTTGAGATAGGGCCGAAACGCCTGCGACTCGTAGGCCGCCGCATGCCGGATCTTCACCTGGAGGTGGCGCTCCTCGAGCCGCACGAAGCAGCTGTGCTGGAACGAGATCGTGTTCATCGGCAGCTCGTAGCCAAGGATGGTGGTGTGCTTGAAGGCCCGCAGGCCCTCGCGTGCGACGACCTGGTGGTCCTGGTGCATGTCCGACATGGCCGGCACGAGGACGATCTCCGGATCGATCGCGCGGCGCAGGGCGACCAGCTCCTCGAGCAGCTCCTGGCGATGGGCGGGGAAGTGCCGAACCCGAAAGTCGTAGAGGCGGAAGCGGTCCTCGGGAATGCCCAGCACCGCGATCGCGGCATGCACCTCACGTTTGAGCACGTCGCGGTCCCAGCCCTCGGGCACCGACTCCTCGCAGGGCGAGAAGCACGCGTAGTGGACCTCGGCCCCGGCCTCGATCATGCGGGCGATGGTGCCGGAGCAGCCGAACTCGTCGTCGGTATGCGCGCCGAGCACCAGGGCGCGGCTGTCGAGTGGGAACAGGGTGGACACCTCTGAGCGGCCGGTGGCGGGCGCGATCGTAGCAGAGT
>JAICQM010000193.1 GCA_025937875.1 Chloroflexota bacterium | reverse complement strand
GACGTTGGGATCCTGGCCCGGATCCCACTCCAGCCCCAGGCGCTCGGCCTGCGCCACGACGTGCTCGGTGCCGATCATCTGCTGCGCCTTGGCGACCGGGATGTTCATCGAGTACTTCAGCGCGTCGCGGACCCGGACAGGTCCGCGCTGGCGCAGGTCGGCGTTGCCGGGCTCGAACCCCGTCCCCGGCACGATCTCAGTCTGGACGTCCATCAGCATCGTTGCCGGGTTCAGGACGCCGCGCTCGAAGCCGGTGACGTAGGTGATCGGCTTGAAGGCGGACCCGGACTGCCGGAACGCCTGGCCCACCACGTCGAAGTTGGGCTGGTGCGCGTCCGTCGCCTCGCCATAGAAGCTCGCACTGCCGACGTAGCCGAGCACCGCGCCGGTGCGGTAGTTGAGGCTGACCATCGCCGCGTTGTTGATGTTGCGCCCCTGAAGCTGCCCGATCCAGCGCACCGCCTCCTCGCCGTACTTGGCGGTGAGCTCCGCGGCGCTGAGGCGGTCCATGTCGTACGCCACCATCGTCCACTTCTCGGCCGGCACCTGGTAGCCCTCGTAGTCGAGGGTGGTGACGATGCGCAGCCCCTCCGAGTCGAGGGGCTGCTCGTCGCCGAGCAGGTCGGCCGCCGCGCGGCGCACCGCGTACACGAAATGCGGCGCCCGGAACCGGTCGTCGCCCGGGGGCGCAAGGGTGACCTGCTCCTCATTCGCAGCCTCGTGCTCGGCCTCGGTGATATAGCCGGAGTCGAGCATGAGGTCGAGCACGAAGCCACGAACGGTAATCGCCTGGGCGTCGTCCGGCACGACCAGGATCGGGCCGTCCGGGCCCTCCTCCTGGATGGCGACCTTGGTGGGGTCGAGGCGGGACGGCGAGCGGACCAGCCCTGCCAGGAGGGCCGCCTCGCTGATCGTCAGCTGGTTGGCCTCGTCGTCGGCGGTGATGTCCTTGCCGAAGTACGCCATTGCCGCGGCCCAGATCCCGTAGGCGTTGTTGCCGTAGTAGAACTGGTTGAGGTACATGGCCAGGATCTGCTCCTTGCCCTCCTCGCCCGGATACAGGTCCGAGACGCGCAGCGCCAGGATGGCCTCCTTGATCTTGCGCTCCAGCTCGCGATCGGGGTCAGCCATGAGCTCGGCGTCGAAGAGGCGTGCGCGGACGAGCTGCTGGCAGATGGTGGACGCGCCCGAGACCTGGCGGCCCGACGTCAGGTTCTGAACGAAGGCGCGGACGATGCCGCGGAAGTCGACGCACGGGTTGGTCCAGAACGTTCGGTCCTCGGCCGCCACCTGGGCGTTGACCATGACCTCCGGGATCTCGTCGAACGGGATGGTGCGGCGGTCCTCCACCGCGAAGGTCGCCAGCTCGACGCCGTCCGCAGAGAGGACCGTCGAGCCCTCGGCGAGGTCGAAGTTCTCGAGCTCGGAGACCGGCGGCAGGCCGGAGGTGAAGTTGCCGTAGACGGCCATCGCGCCGGCGAAGAGGGCCACCCCCAGCAGGGCGAAGATGCCCATCAGCATTGCCGGCAGGGGCGCGAAACCGGGCCGGGGCGGGCGTCGGGATCCGGCTCGTGAACCTCGCGGCGCCCCGGGTCGGGGAGTGTAGCGAGCGCCGGGCGGTGGTCGTCGGGACATGCGGGCCGAAGGGTAGCACGGGCTGCCGCGGCGCCCATCGGACCGTATACTCGCAACTCCCATGGACCCCGTCGGCCGCCCCCACCTGCTCGACGACCTCGCCTGGCGCGGGATGATCGCGGATGCGACGGACCTGGGGGCGCTGGCGCAGGCGCTCGACGCCGGCCCGATCACGCTCTATTGCGGCTTCGACCCGACCGCCCCATCGCTCCAGTTCGGCAACCTCGTGCAGCTCGTCACGTTGCGCCGTTTCCAGGATGCCGGTCACCGCGTGATCGGCCTGGTGGGCGGCGCCACCGGGCTGGTGGGAGACCCGACCGAGCGCGGCGAGCGGACCCTCAACGACCCCGAGGTGGTGGCCGGCTGGGTCGACCGGATCCGGTCCCAGGTCGAGGGCGTCCTGCGCTTCGACGGTGACAACCCGGCCCTGCTGGCCAACAACCTCGAGTGGACGGCACCGATGCCGGTGCTTACGTTCCTGCGCGACATCGGTAAGCACTTCACGGTGAACCGCATGCTGGCGCGCGAGGTGGTGGCGGCGCGTCTCGCGGCTGGCATCAGCTACGCGGAGTTCAGCTATCAGGTCCTGCAGGCCAACGACTTCCTGGAGCTCTACCGCCGGCACGGCTGCATCCTGCAGACCGGGGGGTCGGACCAGTGGGGGAACCTGACCGCCGGCGTGGACCTCATCCGCCGCGTCGAGGGCGTCGACGTGCACGCGCTGACCACGCCACTGCTCACCAAGGCGGATGGCACCGCCTACGGCAAGACCGCCGGCTCCACGCTGTGGCTCGATCCGGCGATGACATCGCCCTACGCGTTCTACCAGTACTTCCTCAACCAGGCCGATGGCGACGTCGGGCCGCTCATGCGCACGTTCAGCTTCCGATCGAGGGACGAGATCGAGGCCCTCGAGACGGCGATGTCCGAGCATCCCGAGCGCCGGGAGGCGCAACGCGCCCTCGCCCTCGAGCTCACCGCCCTGTTGCACGGGACCGACGCGGCCGACGCCGCAGTCGCGGCCAGCGAGGCCCTGTTCGGCACCGGCGACCTGGCGGCGCTCGCCCCAGCGACCCTGGAGGCCGCCCTCGCCGACCTGCCGCGCGCCACGGTCGAGGCGCCGCTCCCCGCCGCCGTCGACCTGCTGGTGGCAACGGGCCTGGCGCCCAGCCGCGCCCAGGCCCGGCGTACGGTGGCCGACGGCGGTGCCTACGTCAATAACGTCCGCGTCATCGACGGCGAGGCCGCCGTCGACGCGAGCCAGCTGCTGCACGGCCGCTGGCTGGTGCTGCGGCGGGGGAAGCGCGCCCTGGCCGCGGTCGACCTGGTGGGCGTATCCTGACCACCATGCTCGCCGCATTCGCCACCGGCGCCCTCGCTTCCGGCCTGCTGGCCGCCGCCACGGCGGGCGTGGTCATGTGGCTCGTGGCGGTCGTCTTCTACGGCGGCGACGTGCACGAGCTCACCCCGGCGATCGCGGCGCTCATCGGCGTCGGCGTGGGGCTGCTCATCCTCCTGGCGGAACGGATCGCGCTGCGACGCACGCGGGAAGCATGGACGCTCGGTGAGCCGTGGGCGTATCGGGGACCGGGCGGACCCGATCGCGCGCGACGCTACGGGGATCCGCGCGGCTAGTGGTGGTCGCCGCTCCCGGCAGGGGCGGCGTGTTCGGCGATGACCCTCTCGGCGATGTTGTGGGGCACCTCCGCGTAATGATCGAGCTTCCAGCTGAAGCGCCCACGACCCTGGGTGATGCTCCGCAGCTCGGTCGCGTAGTGGAACATCTCGGCCTGCGGCACCTGCGCCCGGAGGTGCTGGAGATGGCCGTCGGAGTCCATGCCGAGCACGTGACCGCGCTTGGCCGTGATCTGCCCCATCACGTCCCCCATGTACTCGTCG
>JAICQM010000064.1 GCA_025937875.1 Chloroflexota bacterium | reverse complement strand
TAGGCCAGCGCGGTCTCGTAGCGGTGATGCCCGTCGGCGATGAACAGGGTCTGCCGCGACAGGTAGTTCGCCATGCGCTCGTCGGGCTCGACCGCGGCCAGGGTGTGGAGCAGCCCGTCGCCGTCACGCGCCCGCCACTCGTCGGTCCAGGCCCGGCTCATGACGTGCCGGTAGCGCTCGCTCCGATCGAGGTAGGTGACGAGGATCGGCGACAGCTGTGTCCCGGTCGCGCGCAGCAGCCCCAGCCGGTCGGCCTTCGGCCCCGGCATCGTGTGCTCGTGCGGCCGCACGCCCCCGCCCCACGGCTCGAGCAGCAGGCGCGCCATGATCCCGTGCACCACGGGCTCGTCGGGGGCATCGGTCCGCGCGTGGCCGTAGTAGTAGAACCGCGGCTCCGCCTCGCGCGCCAGGGTGCCGTCCGCCACCCAGGCCGCCAGCGCCGCCGCGGCGGCGGCATGCGGATCGTCGCCGCCGGCCAGCTCGAGATGCACCGCGTTGTGCGGGTCGCGCGCCGCCAGCTCCGCGCGCAGCTCCTCCCCGATCACGTCGTATGGCGGGCAGGCCACATCCGTCAGGTCGGCCAGGCGGCCGGGATGCGTCGCAGCCTCCTCCGGCGTCCGTACCCGCTCCGGGATGCCACTGCCGCCAAAGCGGTCGAGGGCGTAGCCGAGCCCGCGGAAGGGGCGCACGAGGGGCATGCGCGGCAGTGTACCGAAGGCGCGAGGGAGCCTCCGAGGGCCACCCGTCCGGAACCCCGAGCCTGACCCAGCCGCGCGCATCAAGCGCGGGGAGGGCGGGCGGTCGGAGCCGAGCGGATGGGGCCCGAGCGTATGGATCCCGAGCGTATGGATCCCGAGCGCATGGGTCCCGAGCGTATATACGTATATACCGGCGGTTGGCGGCCCGCTCTCGGCCCCGCCGACCATCCCCAGTTCTCGGGTTCCCTGGCCACCGCGAGCCGCCCGCCCGGTCAGGATGCGTATATACGTATATACGGACGACCCGACAACTAGTGGCGGCGCACCCGGTTGGCGGCGGCTCGCACCTCGGGCCGAGGGTCGACCGAGGCCGCATCCAGCAGCGCACCCGCCTCGTCGGGGAGCGGGCCCTCCCCATTTCCCAGCGCCACGATCGCGTTCCGCAGGAGCCGGTGCCGCCCCGCGCGCCGCAGCGGCGACTCCCCCACCGCGCGGGCGAAGGCACGGCCACCGAGCGGCAGCAGCCACGCCACCAACGGCACCAGCGGCACGAGCAGCGGCCCGTCGTCGGCGGCGTCGCGGTTGACCGGGCACACCTCCTGGCACACGTCGCAGCCGAAGATCCACGACCCCAGCGCTTGAGCCTCCCAATCCGCGAACGCGCCGGGATGCTCGATGGTGAGGTAGCTGATGCAGCGGCGCGCGTCGAGCACCTGGGGCGCGATGAGCGCGCCGGTCGGACAGCCGCCGAGGCATCGCGTGCACGATCCGCACGAGGAACGCACCGGCTCGTCGGCCGGCAGCGTCTCGTGGACCAGCAGCGCGCCGAGCAGGACCCACGACCCGGCCCGCAGGTGCGTCAGCAGGTTGGTGTTCTTGCCGATCCAGCCCAGCCCGGCGCGGGCCGCGAAGGCCCGCTCGGCGAGTGGCCGGTCATCGACGAACGCGGTCTCGGACACGCCCAGCCCTTCGGCCCGCAGATCGGCAGCGAGGGCCTCCAGCCGCGATCGCAGCGCGGCGTGGTAGTCGAGCCCCACCGCGTAGCGCGCCACCTTGCCGGCCGGCTCCGCCGGAGATCCGGCGAGCACCGGCTCAAGGGCCAGCCGCAGGTGATCCGGGGCGGGGTCCCACGCACCCCGCTCCGGGCCGGCGTACGGGGCAGCCACCACGACCACCGACGCCGCCCGCGCATCGTGGCGCGTCGGGTCGGTCGCCACCGCCGCGCGCTCGCCTCCCATCCAGCCCATGGTCGCCATGCGTCCCGACGCCACTGCCTCCTCCATCCGGCGACGGGCATCGGGGAGCGGCTCGGCGGGCGCGATCCCGGCCAGCTCGAGGCCGTGGCGGGCGGCCAGGCGCGCGACGAGCGCGCGCCGCGCGGTCATGGGTCCCGCTCGCCCCGGCGCAGCACGAAGGGCGGCGGTTCGCCGCTGATGACGGTGGGGCGCTGGGCGGGCGTGACCAGCGGCAGCCGGACCCGGAACGTCGTGCCGCGGCCCGCCGTCCGGTTGGGCTCGGCCCAGATGCGGCCGCCGTGCGCCTCCACGATGGCGCGGGTGATGTAGAGCCCCAGGCCCAGGCCTCCGAATCGGCGCTTGGATGTGTCGTCATCGGCCTGGAAGAACCGCTCGAAGACGAGATCCTGCTGGTCGGCCGGGATCCCGATGCCGGTGTCGGCGACGGCGATATGGGCTTCGTCCTCGTCGCGCCACGCGCGCAGCGTCACCGGGCCCCCCTCGGGGGAGTACTTCACCGCGTTGTCGGCGAGGTTGGTCAACACCTGGCCGATGCGGTCGCGGTCCGCGGCCAGGATGAGGCTGTTCGGGACCTCGAGCACGATCTCGCGGTCGCGGTGCTCACGCTCGAGGCGCTCGGCGGCGGCCCGCAGCTCGTCGACGAGGTCGATCCGCTCCGGCTCGATGCTCACCCCACCCCGGCGGTCGATGCGGCTCACGTCGAGCAGGTCGTCCACCAGGCGCCGCATGCGGCCGACCTGCGAGCGGATGACGCGCAGCTGCGACAGCTCCTTGGCCGTTCCCGCCGAGCCGCGGAGCCGGCTCTCGAGCAGCTGCGAGTAGCCCTGGATGCTCGTGAGCGGGGTGCGGAGCTCGTGGCTCACGATGGACAGGAAGTCGTCCTTCACACGCTGGGCCTGCCGCTCCCGCGCCATCTGGCGCTGGAGGTCGGACCATAGCGCGGCGTTTTCGAGCGCCGGGCCGGCGCGCTCGGCGATCGCCTCCGCCAGGCGCCGTTCGCCCTCGCCCAGCGGCCGCTCCCCGAGCGAGGCGGCCAGCAGGACGCCGCCCACCCGGCCGCGCGTCACGACCGGCACCGCCAGGACGGTCCGCAGCCCGAGCGTCGTGACACCATCCGGGTCGCCGGGGAACGACGGCGGCGGCGTGTCGCCGTCGCCGGCCAGGATCGACGTCACCGTCGCGGCCGCCCCGCCCACGATCCCCTCCCCCACCCGGGGCCGGCGGGTCGCGAGGTGCTCGACCAGCTGGTCGCCGATCTCGGGCCGGGTGCTGTTGACGCCGGCCGGCACCAGCCGTGGCGTTGACGAGTCCGGGTCCTCCACCCGCAGCAGCGCCACGACGTCGCCGAGCAACGGTGCGGCGCCGGTGACGATGGCCCGCGCGGTGGCCTCCGGCTCGATCGACGCGCTGAAGTCGCGCGACATCCCGGCCAGGAGCTCCCGTTCCCGCGCGTGCTCCCGCTCGATCTCCTCGGCGTCGAGCTGGCCGCGCAGCTCGGCGACTTCCATGGCCCGGGCCAGGATCCCGCGCGCCAGCAGGCCCGCGGCCAGGCCGGCGCCGGCGAGGTAGGCGACGCGCACCCCGAGCAGCTCGCGAACCTGGGCCTCCTGCCCGGCGGCGATGACGGTCACCGCGGCATACGTTCCCGAGCACACCAGTGCCGCCCAGACCGATGCGCCGAAGCCGTAGCGAAACGCGACGGAGAGGATGATCGGCATGTAGAACAGGTAGGCGTCGATCGACTCGGCCGAGGCATAGACCGCGACGGTCACCGCCGCCAGGTCGAGCGCGGTGGCCACGATCCCCACCTCGCGCGCGGGGAAGCGCGAGACGGCCAGCGCCAAGAGGCCGTCGTAGAGGACGACCACCCCCATCACGCTCAGCAGCACCGGGAACGCCGGCAGGCGGTCCCGAGTGGCGAGGATCATGGCAGCGGCGATGACCACCACCGCGAGGCGCACCCAGACCAGCTGGCGCTCCTGTGCGCGGAGCTGACGGTCGAGGTGACGTTCGAGGTCGGGCAGTCGCCTGCCCTCGGGTTCCATCGGCGGCGACTATAGCATCGGGCCCCTCGACGGCCGTACACTCCCGCTTGACGCGTGGTGGCTGCAACCGGAGGTCCGCCCCGTGCGTCATACGGGGCGACCAACGCACAGTCGAGGGGAGATGAGGCGCACCACCCGAGCCGTCGCACGCCGTTGGGCCAGCGCCTGTGCGCTGGCCCTCATCGGTCTGCTGGTCGCCCTGCCCGCCGTCGCCCCCGTCGTCGCGGCCGATCCGGTCACCATCACCGCCCGCGGCCTGCTGGGCGGCCGCTTCACGACCGGCGATTGGGCGGCGGTCGCGGTCAGCCTCGCCAACGATGGCGCGCCGGTGACCGGGACGCTGAGCGCGGACTCGGAGAGCGGAGAGGTGCGACGCACCGTCGAGCTGCCGGCCGGCTCGCGGAAGGAAGTCGTCCTCTACGTGCGTCCGGCGGCCTTCACCCGCGAGCTGCCTATCCAGTTCACCTCCGACGCGGGCACCGTCACCGCGGTCGCCGAGCTGGCCGGGTTGGATCGCGGGGGAACGACGATTGCGCTCGTCGGCGACGGCGCCGCGTCGCTCCGCACCCAGATCGCCGACCGCGACCAGGGCGCCACCCTGGCGCCGTTCGACGTGCCTGCAACCGACTTCCCCGAACGGCCCGAGCCGCTGCGCGGCCTGTCGGTCATCGTGTGGGCCGGCGACAGCACGGCCCTGACCGAGGGCCAGCGCCAGACGCTGGAGCGCTGGGTGGCCGGTGGCGGCCAGCTCATCGTCGTGGGCGGACCGGATTGGCAGGCGCGTGCCGCGGCGTTCACACCGCTCCTGCCGGTGACGAACCTCGAGGCCGTCGACGACGTGTCGGTGGCCCCGCTCGCCGCCCTCGGTGGCGAGCTGCCCGAGGGCGTCACGGCCCTGACCGTGGCTACCGGCGAGATCGCCACCGGCGCGCGCTCCCTTGTCGCCCTCGGCGCGACCGACGACCGGCCCCTGATCGCCATGGCGCCGCGCGGCGCGGGCCGCGTGGTCTGGATCGCTGCCGACCTGGCGGCGCCGGCGTTCTCGGCCTGGGATGAGGGCGGGGCCATCTGGTCGCGGCTGCTGGGCAACGACGCGGCGCTCCAGTTCATCGGCGGCCGCAACCAGGACGAGGAGGCGGCCGCGATGACCCAGGCGCTCACCAATCTGCCGGCGCTCGAGGTGCCGCCGGCCGAGCTGCTGCTGGTCCTCATCGTCGGCTACATCCTGCTCATCGGCCCGGTCAGCTACGTCCTCCTGCGTCGCGTCGACCGCCGCGAGCTGGCCTGGGTCACCGCTCCGCTGCTGGTCGTGGTCTTCTCCGCGTGCTCGTACGGCATCGGCACCTCGCTCAAGGGCACCCAGCTCATCGTCAACCAGATCAGCGTGATCCGATCCGTCGCCGGCGGGACCGCGGCCAACGTCACGACCTGGGCCGGCATCTTCAGCCCGGCCCGCGCGACGTACGACCTGTCGGTGGCCGGTGACGCGCTGCTGGCGGGCGTCTCCACCGGCGGCACCGGCACGACGGCCCTTCCCACCGAGCAGGGTGACCCGGCCCACCTCCGCGGCCTGGCGGTCAACGTGTTCGGGCTGCGCGCGATCCGCGCCGATACCCTCGTCCCACGGGAGCCGGGCCTGTCGGTCAACTGGCGGCTCGACGGCCGGCGCATCGTCGGCAGCGTCACCAACCTCGGCGCTGACCGCGTCACCGACGTGGCGGTCCTCACCATGTCGTCCGGCAAGCTGGTGGGCGACCTGGATCCGGGCGAGACACGGGACTTCGAGATGGCGGCGGCCGACTTCACCGGCGTCTCGCCGGCGGACCAGGTCTACGGCTTTGCGGGCGCAGGCGATGACCGCGAGGAGCAGCGGCGACGGGGCACGCGGCGCCAGGTGCTCGCCGGCCTCGTTGGCTACGGAGGCGGGATGCCCGTCTCGGCCTTCGGCGTCGGCGCCGACCGCGGCCCCTACGTCGTCGGCTGGCACGAGGGATCCCCGACCGACGTCGTCGTCGACGACCAGGACGTGCAGCGCTTCAGCCAGTCGGTGGAGGTCGTCTCCGGCCGGCCCGAGATCGATCCGGGGTCGGTCGAGGTCCGCGCCATCGATATCGGCAGCCGGGTCGTGGCCAGCGAGGGGCAGGTCGATCGGCCGGATCCGGCATCGGTCGTCATCGGCGCGGGATCGGCGACGTTCGAGCTGGCGCTGCCGCTCGACCTGGCGGACCTGAAGCCGACCGAGATCACGCTCTGGGTCGCCGGCGACCCGGGAACCGCGCTCATGGAGCAGGGCGTGGGTGGCGGGATGTTCCCGCGCGGCTACCTGCTCGAGGTCCTCGACCCAGCCTCGGGGACCTGGACGAGCCTCGGCGACCTCGCGACCAACAACCGCTTCGCGGTCCCCGACCCGGCACGCCATCTCGACCCCGACGGCGTGGTGACCGCACGCGTCATCGGCGACGCCGACGCGGCGGATGGCGGCCGCTTCAGCATCTATGTCGCCGCCTCGATGAAGGGCAGCCTGCAATGACCGACCAGGCGACGATGGGAATGCCGGTGATCGAGACCCGCGGCCTCGTCAAGCACTACGACGACCAGCTGGCCGTGGCCGGCATCGACCTGTGGGTCGGGCCCGGCGAGATCTTCGGCCTGGTCGGTCCCAACGGCGCCGGCAAGACGACCACCATGCGCATCCTGGCCACGCTCCTCGCGCCGTCGGCCGGCGAGGCGCTGGTGTGCGGGATCCCGGTCACCGAGGACCCGATCGAGGTGCGCCGCCGCATCGGTTACATGCCGGACTTCTACGGCGTGTACGACGACCTGCGCGTCTGGGAGTACCTCGACTTCTTCGCCCGCTGCTACCGCGTCCCGGCCGCCCGCCGGGGCCCCATGATCGGCGAGCTGCTCGAGATCGTCGGCCTCGCCGACAAGCGCGACGCGTACGTCGAGGCCCTCTCGCGCGGTATGCGGCAGCGGCTGTGCCTGGCCCACACGCTGGTCCACGACCCGCAGCTGCTCATCCTCGACGAGCCGGCCTCGGGGCTCGACCCACGGGCGCGGGTCGAGATGCGGGAGATCCTGCGCGAGCTGCGCAGCATGGGCAAGACGATCCTGGTCAGCAGCCACATCCTTCCCGAGCTGGGCGAGCTGTGCACCAGCGTCGGGATCATCGACCGCGGCCGCCTGCTGCGCAGCGGAAGCCTGCGCGAGATCGAACGTTCGCTGCGCGCCACCGCGATGCTGCGCATCGACGTGCTCACCGACGAGGCCGGCGTCGCGGCGGCCGAGGCCTGGCTGGGAACCGATGACCGCGTCGGCAGCGTCCTGCAGGTCACCGCACCCGGGGCGGCTCCGGCGCGGCTCGAGGTCGGCTTCGACGGCGACCACGACGCGCAGGCGGCGCTCCTGGCGGCGATGGTCGCCGCCGGACACCGGGTGAGCGGCTTCAGCCAGGCGACCAGCGACCTCGAGGAGCTGTTCCTCCAGGTCACCGGCCAGCACGACGACGTGGAGGCGGCATGACGGCAGCGACGGCGACCCGGCGGCCCTCGGTGCTGAGCGACTTCGGCGCATCGGTCGCCACCATCCTGGCCAAGGAGCTGCGCGGCCGGTTCCGGGGACGGCGCGCCTTCATCGTGCTCACCATCTACCTCGCCGTGCTCGCGCTCATCGCCTACGGGGCGTACACCGTGCAGGCCCCCGACGCCCGCGAGGCGGCAGGCGGCTTCGGTGGCGTGGCCCCCGACGGGATCTCGGTCGGCATCGGCATGGCGAACGCTTCGGCCTCCATCGGCCAGGCGATCTTCTCCATGCTGTCGGTCTTCCAGCTGCTGCTCGTCGCCTTCATCGCGCCCGCCTTCACCGCCGGCGCCATCAGCCTCGAGCGAGAGAAGCAGACCCTGGACCTCCTGGTCACCACACCGATGCGCCCCGGCGCCATCGTCGTCGGCAAGCTCCTCGCCGCGCTGGCCTTCGTCTTCCTGATGATCGTGGCCGCCATCCCGGTCAGCGCCCTGGTCCTGATGTACGGCGGGGCGACCGTTGACGACATCGTCCGCCAGCAGCTCATCCTGTTCGCCACCGCCATCGGGTTCGGCGTCATCGGCGTCTTCTACAGCGCGCTGGTGCGGCGGACGCAGATGGCGACCGTGCTGACGTACTCGACCATGCTGCTGCTGGTCATCGGCACGTTCCTCGTCTGGCGCTTCTGGACCGAGGTCGCCACCAACGACCCCGACAACCGCTTCGGCGAGATCCGCCGCGCGCCGGAGCAGGTGCTGTGGCTCAACCCGGCCCTGGCGATGATGGAGGTCGTGGCCAACACCGAGCTCTCCTACGGCGACTTCACCAACGTCATGCAGTCGGTCCGCGGCGACGACGCGATCACGCCGGTCCCGGCACCCGGTCCCGCGGAGCCCGAATGCCCGCCCAACGCCCGCTGCGTGCCCCCGCTGGACGGTCGGTTCGGGCAGCCGATTGACGACCTGGCCGTCGCGCAGACGACTGCCCCGCAGCTGGTGAGCACCCACTTCCTGCTCCGTTTCCTCGCCTCGTTCGCGGTGGTGAGCGTCGTCCTCACGCTGGCGGCGATGCGACTCGTCGTGCCCGCCGGGATGCGCTTCGTGTTCGCCCGCCGCCGCCGTCCCGCCGGTGACGGCATGCCGGTCGTCGAGGAGCTCGACGCATGAACCGGCGCCGGACCGATGCCGCCGTGGCGGCGACCCTCGGCGCACGGGTCGGACCCGACGCCGTGCGCCGGCTGCGCGCCCTGCGCCGCCGTCTCTGGCTGCGTCGTGCCCTGACCGCCGCGATGCCGGCGATCGCCACCGGGCTGGCGGTTGCGGCCCTCGTCCAGCTCGCCGCCCGGACGGTCGCACTGGAGATCGCTCCGCTCCTGCATCTCGGTGTGGGGGTAATCACGCTCCTGGCCTGGTGCGCCTGGTGCGCCTGGCGCCGGCCGTCGCTGGCGGAGACGGCCCGCCGCGCCGACGAGGAGCTGGGCCTGCGCGAGCGGGTGGCCACGGCCCTCGAGCTGGCGGACGAGGAGCGCCCCGATGGCACCGCCGGCGAGCTGGTGGATCGCCAGCTGCGTGACGCGCGTTCGCGACTCAGCATCCTCGACCCGCGGACCGCGTTCCGGCCGCGTCTCCACCGACGGCCGGCGATGCTCGGCGTCGTCTCCCTGGCACTGGTGGCCACGCTCACCGTCTGGCCCAACCCGCAGGACGATGTGCTCGCCGACCGTCGGGCGGCGCGTGCCGCGGCCGAGGCCGTGGCGGAGCGCATCGAGGACATCGCCGAGGAGGCCGAGGAGCGCGGCGAGACGGATGACCCGCGCCGCCAGGAGCTCGTCGACGAGCTCGAGCGCCTCGCCCGCCAGCTGCGCGAGGACGGCGGTGACCGGCAGGAGACGCTGGCTCGGATCGGCACCGTGCAGGAGGCGCTGGCGCGCATGACCGATCAACAGGCCTCCCAGAAGGACGCTGCCCTCAGCCGCCTGGCGCAGGAGATCTCGCGCGCGGCGACCGGCAACGAGCACGCGAACCCCGATGGCGACACCGAGGAGGCGGCTCGGGATCTCGAGGAGCTCGGCGACCGTGCCGGCGAGATGCAGCCGAGCGAGGCCGGCCAGCGCGCCGACGCACTCCGCCAGGCCGCGTCGCAGGCCGCGGCCACGCACCCGGAGGTCGCCGCCGCCCTCGACGAGGCGGCCGACGCGCTCGAACGGGCGGCGCAGTCCGGCGAGGAGCAGGACGCGACCGATGCCGAGGAGGCGCTCGACCGTGCCGCCGACGCGCTGCGCGGCGCGGAGCGCGACCGGCAGCTTCAGCGCGACGTGGCACGCGCCCAGTCGGCTCTCCAGGACGGGTCGCGCCAGGTAGCGCGGGCCGGCCAACCGCAGCCCGGTTCATCGGCGCAGCCCGGCACCTCCGGGCAGCCGGGGTCCAGCGGCCAGCCGGGGTCGAGCGGCCAGCCGGGGTCGAGCGGCCAACCGGGAAGCTCCGGCCAGCCGGGGTCCAGCGGCCAACCAGGCGCGTCGGGGCAGCCGGGCAGCTCCGGCCAGCCCGGCTCGAGCGGCCAACCGGGATCATCGGGCCAGCCAGGCTCCTCGCAGCAGCCCGGCAACCAGCCCGGCAACCAGCCCGGCAACCAGCCCGGCAATCAGCCGGGCAACCAGCCCGGGAATCAGCCGGGCAACCAGCCCGGCAACCAGCCGGGACCCGGCCAGCAGCCGGGTGGCGGCGGCGGGACCACGGTGCGCCGCATCCCCGGCGGTGGGCTGCGCACCGGCGGCTTCGACGGCCCGACCCAGGGCAACCGCGACTTCGCCGAGGGCGAGGACGATTTCTACGCGCCGTTCGATCGGTTCGGGCGGCCGGGCGACCCCAGCTACGTCGGTGGTAACGGTGGCAACGGCGGCGAGGAGCGGCCGGGCAGCCAGGTCGGCGAGGGGTTCGACAACGACGCGGTCGTTCCGTATCGGTCCGTCTACGACGCCTTCCTGGACTTCGCGAACAACCAGCTCGACAACCAGCAGGTGCCCATCACCCTCAAGGACCTCGTGCGCGACTACTTCAGCCGCCTCGAGCCGACCGACTGAACCCCGCCAGGAGCCCGCAGACCGATGACCGAGCCGACCGCCCCACCCGCCCGCGCCACCCAGATCACGCCCGAGCGCTTCGCCGAGCTGGCGCAGACGATCGAGGGAGAGGTCGGGCGCTTCATCGTCGGCCAGCAGCAGCTGGTACGGCAGACGCTGATCAGCCTGCTGGCCGGCTCGCATGCGCTGCTCGAAGGCGTGCCGGGGCTGGGCAAGACGATGCTGGTGCGGACCATGTCGGAGGTGCTGGAGCTCAACTTCAGCCGCATCCAGTTCACGCCGGACCTCATGCCGGCCGACATCGTGGGCACCAACATCATCGTCGAGGAGGGCGGTGAGCGGCGCTTCCGCTTCCAGCCGGGACCGATCTTCTCCAACCTCGTCCTGGCCGACGAGATCAACCGCGCCACCCCCAAGACGCAGAGCGCCCTGCTGGAGGCGATGCAGGAGCACCGCGTGACGGTCGCCAAGCAGCAGTACACGCTCACCGAGCCGTTCTTCGTGCTGGCCACGCAGAACCCGCTCGAGATGGAGGGCACCTATCCCCTGCCGGAGGCGCAGCTGGACCGATTCTTCTTCAAGATCGACGTCCCGTTCCCGGCCGAGGACGAGCTGATCGCGATCATGGAGCGCACCACCGGGACCGATGTGCCGGCCGTCCGCAAGGTCGCCTCCGGCG
>JAICQM010000259.1 GCA_025937875.1 Chloroflexota bacterium | reverse complement strand
TGGCAAGGCCTGTTCGAGATCACCGGCGAAGTGCTCGGCCTCGAGTACCGACAGGTCGAGGACGCGCGGGCATGGCATCCGGATGTGGCGCTGTACGAGATCCGCGATCGGTCCAGTGGCGACCTGATCGCGCACTTCTTTGCCGACCTCTTCCCGCGCGAGGGGAAGTACAACCACGCGGCGGCATTCCCGCTGGTCGTCGGCCACCGACGCCCCGACGGGACGTACCAGACCCCGGTCAATGCCATCGTGGCCAACCTGACCCCGCCCGCCGGCGATCGCCCCTCACTGCTGCGCCACGGACCGCGCGGCGAGATCGAGACCCTGTTTCACGAGTTCGGCCACATCCTGCACATGAGCCTCACCCGCGCCGCCTACCCGCGCTTCAGCGGGGGCGAGACGGAGTGGGACTTCGTGGAGGCGCCGTCCCAGATCATGGAGCACTGGTCCTGGCAGCCCGAGCTCATCCGCCGAATCTCGAGGCACCACGCCACCGGGGAGCCGATCCCCGATGAGCTCGTGCAGGGCCTGGTCGGCGCGCGCTACATCAACGTCGGCATGCGCTACGCGCGCCAGATCTTCTTCGGAACGCTCGACATCGCCATGCATACGGCGAGCGGCGCAGTGGATCTCGACGCCGCCACACGTGACGCGTATGCCGTGACCGCCCTTCCCTATCCCGACGACACGTTCTTCCTGGCCGGCTTCGGGCACCTGATGGGCGGCTACGACGCCGGCTACTACGGCTACCTGTGGGCCGAGGTGATCGGCGACGACATGTTCGGCCGCTTCCAGCGCGAGGGTTTGCTGTCGCCGGCGGTGGGCGGCGAGTACCGCCGCGAGATCCTGGAACGCAACGGGACGCTTGACGCGAGCGAGATGGTGCGCGCGTTCCTGGGGCGCGAGCCATCGAACGAGGAGTTCCGGCGCCTGCGGGGCCTTCCGCTCGACTGACACCACGCCCGGGGCTGCTACCGTCGCGCCGATGGATGACGGAGCTCCCCGCCGGGTCCTCCTCGCGACGCTGGCCTGCATCGTGGCCGCGACCTGCTGGGCGGCCAACGCCGTGATTGCCACCGGCGCCTTCGAGCGTGGGATCTCGCCCGCCCGACTCGCCGAGACGCGGGTGGTGGTGGCGCTCGTCCCGCTGCTGGCGTACCTGCTCATCGTCCGCCGCGACCTGCTGCGACCACCACGCGCCGCGCTGCCGTGGATCGTGGCGTTCGGCGCCTGCATGGCCGCGGTCAACTTCGCGTACTACCTGGCCATCGATCGCGTGCCGGTGGGCGTCGCCATCTCGCTCCAGTACACCGCGCCCGTCCTCATCCTGGCGGCCACCGCGCTCCTCGCCCGGGTCGCGCCGCAGCCGCTGACGTGGCTCGCGGGACTGCTGACCGTGATCGGTGCCGTGCTCGTCTCCGGCGCCGTGGCGGGTGGCAGCATCCGGACGATCGACGAGCTGGGCGTGGCGGCGGGGATCGCCTCCGCACTCACGTACGCCGGATACCTGGTGACCGCCGCGGCTGCCGGCGCCCGCGGCTCGCACCCGGCGAGCACGCTCGCACTGGGCTTCGGCGTGGCGACGCTCGTGTGGGCCGTGGTGCTGCCGCTGTGGAGCTGGCCGTTCGAGCTGCTGGCCGATCCCCAGGTCGCGTGGCGGGTGCTCGCCGTCGGCCTGCTGGGCACGCTGCTGCCGTTCGCCCTCACCGTCTGGGCCCTGCGCATCCTCTCGTCGGCGGTCGCCGGCATCGCCACCACCACCGAGCCGGTGCTCGCCGCGCTGCTGGCCTGGGTCTTCCTGCAGCAGGCCCTCACCGTGCCGCAGCTCATCGGTGGCGCGCTGGTGGTCGCCGGCGTGCTCCTCGCGCAGCTGGTGCGCACGCCACGCGACCCATCGGTCCCG
>JAICQM010000077.1 GCA_025937875.1 Chloroflexota bacterium | reverse complement strand
CTCTTCGGCAAGATCGCCGACGAGGAGGGCCTCGCCCTGACCCGCGCCGAGCGGGTGCGGATGCTGGAGCAGATCACCGACGAGATCCTGGGCCTGGGTCCGCTGGAGCCGCTGCTCCGCGACGAGACCGTGACCGAGGTCATGGTCAACGGCCCGCAGCAGGTCTACATCGAGCGTGAGGGTCGTTTGGAGCTCACGAACGTGACGTTCCAGAACGACGAGCACGTCATGAAGATCATCCAGCGCATCATCGCCCCCATCGGTCGCCGCGTGGACGAGTCGAGCCCCATGGTCGACGCCCGCCTGGCCGATGGCTCCCGCGTCAACGCCATCATCCCGCCGCTGTCCCTGGTGGGACCGGTGATCACCATCCGGAAGTTCTCGGCCACGCCGTTCACGGTCGAGGACCTGGTCCGCTTCGGCACCGCCACACCGGAGATGTTCGAGTTCCTGGAGGCCTGCGTGCGGGCCCGCCTGAACATCTTCGTTGCCGGCGGCACCGGCTCCGGCAAGACGACCATGCTCAACATCCTGTCGTCGTTCATCCCCGACGACGAGCGGATCGTGACCATCGAGGACGCCGCCGAGCTGCAGCTCCGCCAGGAGCACGTGGTGACGCTCGAGGCGCGCCCGTCGAACATCGAGGGGAAGGGCGCCATCCCGATTCGCGAGCTGGTGCGCAACGCCCTGCGCATGCGCCCCGACCGCATCATCGTCGGGGAGTGCCGTTCCGCCGAGGCGCTGGACATGCTCCAGGCCATGAACACCGGCCATGACGGCAGCATGAGCACCGGCCACGCCAACACCCCGCGCGACATGCTGTCGCGCCTGGAGACGATGGTCCTCATGGCCGGCATGGACCTGCCGCTGCGCGCCATTCGCGAGCAGATCGCATCCGCCGTCGACCTCATCGTCCACCAGAACCGCCTCAAGGACGGCACCCGGAAGATCGTCGCCATCACCGAGGTCCAGGGCATGGAGGGCGACGTCATCGTCATGCAGGACATCTTCGTGTTCGAGCAGACCGGCGTGCAGGAGGGCAAGATCGTGGGCCGCCTCAAGCCGACCGGGATCCGCCCCAAGTTCGTCGAGAAGTTCGAGACGGCCGGGATCCACCTGCCGCCGAACGTCTTCGGCTCCCCGTTCTAGCCCGATGCTGCCCTTCATCATCGCCGGCATCGCGGCACTGGCCGTCCTGATCATCGCCGTCGGCATCTCCATGACCGGCGGCGGCGGAGCGGTGGCCAGCCGCCTCGAGCGCTACGCCTCGGCGGGGGGCATGGACGACGACGCGCCCGAGGGCGAGCGCGAGTCCGCCCTCGTCACCGGCCTGTCGCGCGCCATCGAGGGCCAGGACTTCTCGACCCGCCTGTCGACCGAGCTGGCGCGTGCGGATCTGAAGCTGCGTCCGGCCGAGTTCCTCATCTTCTGGGCCATCTCTCCGGTCCTGTTCGTCGCCGGCTTCTTCGTGCTGGGGTTCATCTTCCAGGGGCTGCAGAACCCGATCGCACTCGCCGGCGCGGCCGTCCTGGGCCTGTACTTCCCGCGCTTTTACCTGAAGCGCCGGCAGGGAAAGCGCCTGCAGGCCTTCAAGGACCAGCTGCCGGACACGATCACCCTGCTCGCCAACTCGCTGCGCGCCGGCTCGTCGTTCCTCCAGGGGATCGAGCTCGTCACCCGTGAGGGGCAGCCGCCCATCAAGGACGAGTTCGAGCGCGTCGTGCGCGAGATGAGCCTGGGAATGGCTCTCCAGCCCGCGCTCAACAACCTGTCGCGTCGCGTCGCCAGCGAGGACCTGGAGCTGATGGTCACCGCCATCAACATCCAGTCCCAGGTCGGCGGCAACCTCGCCACCATCCTCGACTCGATCGCGTTCACGATCCGCGAGCGCATCCGGATCCAGGGCGAGATCCAGACCCTGACCGCCATGCAGCGCTATTCCGGCTACGTCATCACCCTGCTGCCGGTGGGCCTGGCCGGGATCCTCTTCCTCATCAGCCCCAGCTACATCAGCGCCATGCTGAACAAGCCCCCGGAGCTCTTCGGGCTGCCGATGGGCGTCGTGTTCTTCATCATCGGCCTCATCAGCATGGGCATCGGCTACCTGCTCATCCGCCGCATCGTCGATATCAAGGTCTGATCACCATGCAACCCGAGATCATCATCGCGATCCTTGCCGCCGGCGCGGTCCTGCTCATCACCTACGGCGTTGCTGCCAAGCCGCCGCAGGACGCGGTGCAGCAACGGCTGAGCCAGCTCGTCGTCACCCCCACCACCCTCGAGGAGTACGAGCTCCAGCAGCCGTTCTTCGAGCGCACGTTCCGGCCGCTCGTCAAGCGCCTGTCGAAGGTCGGGCGCCGCGGCGACCAGGGCGGAATGATCGCCCGCACGGACGCCAAGCTCGAGAAGGCAGGCTACCCCGGTGGCCTGCGCGGCGCCGATTGGATGGGTGTGAAGATCCTCGTCGCCATCGGCTTCGCCATCCTCTTCTTCTTCCTGGGGACCCTGCTCCTCCAGGAGCCCGTGATCGGCTTCCTCTTCGCGTTCATGGGCCTGGGCATCGGGTTCGTGGCGCCGGAGTTCTGGCTCGGCCGTCGCATCCGCGCCCGCGCGGAGGCGATGGTGCTCCAGCTGCCCGACGCACTCGACCTGCTCACCATTTCCGTCGAGGCCGGCCTCGGCTTCGATGCCGCGCTGGCCAAGGTGGTCGAGAAGATGGATGGCCCGCTCGTCGACGAGTATCGCCAGGCGCTGGCCGAGGTGCGCATGGGCCGGACCCGGCGCGACGCGCTGCGCGACATCGTCAAGCGATGCGACGCCGCTCCGGTGGCCAACTTCATCGGCGCCATCGTCCAGGCCGAGCAGCTCGGCGTGCCGATCGCCAAGGTCCTCCAGATCCAGTCCACCCAGCTGCGCATCCTGCGCCGCCAGCGGGCCGAGGAGGCCGCTGCCAAGGCGCCGGTCAAGATGCTGTTCCCGATGGTCGGCTGCATCTTCCCGACGATCTTCATCGTGATCCTGGGGCCCGCCGTGGTCACGGTCATGGGAGGCGGCGCGGGCCTGTAGCCGGCACCACATGACGACCCTCATCCGGCCGGCGGTCCTGCTGGTCGACGATGACCCAACCATCCTCTCGGTCCTCGCGCGCCGCCTGGCGCGCGAGGGCTTTGACGTTCGGACCGCTCCCAGCGGCCCCGCGGCGCTGAGCGCACTCGAGCGCGGCTGGCCGGCGATCCTGGTGGTCGATCTCATGATGCCGGGCATGGACGGATTCGAGCTGTCGCGGCGGGTGAAGCGGATCGCCGACCTGCCGATCATCGTCCTCTCCGCGGTCGATGCCTCCGAATCGAAGGTACGCGCGCTGGAGGACTACGCGGAGGACTACATCACCAAGCCCTTCGACCCCGACGAGCTCGTGGCGCGCGTGCAGCGCGTCCTGCGTCGCGCCTCGGGCGGGCGGCCCGACATCACCCTCGACGGCGGCGAGGTGGAGATCGACCTCACCAAGAAGCGGCTGGTGACCGCGGCCGGCAGCCACGCTCTCACCCCGGTCGAGACGCGCCTGCTCCAGCTCCTCATCGGATCGCTGGACCGGGTGGTGCCGACCGAGACGATCTTGAACCGTGTCTGGTCCGACGCCGACGGCGCCGACCCCTCGTATGTCTGGGTCACCGTGCGCCGCCTGCGTCGCAAGCTCGAGATCGATCCGGACCGGCCGCGCTACCTGCTCACCGAGCGCGGGGTCGGGTACCGCCTCAGCTCCGGCGGCGCCTGATCGTGGGCCGCGCCACCGGGCGCGTCTTCGCGTTCCTGCTGGCGGTGGCGCTGCCACCGCTCATCGCCTTCGCGGTCGCCGACGTCCTGGCCGATGACCTCATCGCGCGGGTTGGGATGGGCACCACGCTCGTCATCGCCGCCGGAGTGACGGCGGTGTGGGCCGCCATCGTGGCCGTCGGCGCCTCCCGCATCCTGGGCGGCGAGACGCGACGCATGGTCGAGCTGGCCGAGCTGGGTGCCGGAGGCGACACCGACGCGCGCGCAGATACCGGCGAAGCCATGGGCCGTCTCTCGGCGGCGCTCGACGAGCGCAATCGCCAGATCGCGGAGCTGGCCGGCCAGTCGCGCAGCGCCCCCATCAGCATGGATGCGCCGTCCGTGGCGCGGGCAATGGTCGAGGCGGCACGCAGCATCACCGGCGACCCCACCTGGACGCTGGCGGTGATGGGCTCCATCGACGAGTCCACGCTGCCGGCCGGCGTCTACGCCACCGAGGGCGACCACGCGCCGCTGGACGAGGTCCACCGCTGGGCATCGACCCTCGAGGCGGGGGCGGCCGACGTCCCGGGCGTCCAGCACGCGACGGGGCCATGGGGCGCCTTCGTGGTGGTCGAGGTGGCGGCCTCCGACGAGCTGCGCGCGGCCCTGCTGGCCCCTCGCGAGGGCCGCGCCGCGCCGTCCCGCTCCGAACGAGAGCTGCTGGGACTGGTGGGGCAGCACGCCGGGATGGCCATCGAGCACGCGCTCCTCTACGCCCGGGTGCGGGCCCAGGCCGACGAGCTCAACCGCCTGGCCGCCCTGCAGGCCGATTTCCTGCGCGGCGTCAGCCACGACCTGCAGACGCCGCTGACGAGCATCCGCGCACTCGCCGGCGAGGTACAGGCCGCGCCCGACCTGCCGGCGTCGGCCAACGCCGACCTGGACGCCATCGCCCACCAGGCCGACCGCCTGCGGCGCATGGTCGGCCAGCTGCTGGCCATGTCGCGGCTGGAATCGGGCGTGCTCACGCCGCGCAGCGACGTCTTCCGCGTCGAACCGATCGTCGAGCGCACGTGGGGCGCGCTGCGCGCCACGGATCGGCCGTTCGAGATGGCCACCGAGGGAGCGCCACACTTGGCCATCGGTGATCCGGATCGGTTCGAGCAGGCGCTGTGGGCGGTCCTCGACAACGCGGTCAAGTACTCGCCGGAGGGATCGCCGATCGGCGTCCGCGTCGCACCCACCGACGGGTCGCGGCTGCTGGTCGCCGTCACCGACCAGGGGCGCGGAATGAGCGACGCGACCCGCCGCCAGGCTTTCGACCAGTTCTTCCGCTCGGCCGATGCGCGTGACGCGGCGCCGGATGGCAGCGGCATCGGCCTCTACACCGCGCGCGGGCTCCTGCGCGCCATGGGTGGGGACATCGACGCGTCGAGCCGCCTGGGAGCGGGGTCGACCATCGTGCTCACGCTGCCCGCGGAGCCGGCGGAATCGGTCGAGGGAGTGGCGGGGTAGGACCAAGGTACGGTGGCGGTCCGGGGGGTGGCGCGGGACCCTGCAAGGTGACGCGCAAGGTGACGTTGCGACACTGCGCGAGCTTACTGCCCGTATTCCGAGTACCACCACTCATGAAGCTGCCCTTCCGACGCGGGGACACCACCGAGCGCACACGCGGCCAGGCCATGGTCGAGTTCGCGCTCATTCTTCCCGTCCTGGTGCTGCTCCTCGTGCTGGCGATCGACTTCGGCCGCGTCTTCTTCGGCTACGTCGCCCTCAACAACGCAGCGCGCATCGCGGCCAACGCGGCGGCACAGGGCCCCGATACGTGGGATGGGACCGGCACCACGGCCGAACAGGACGCATATCGCGACGAGGTGATCCGCGACCTCCAGTCGATCAACTGTGACCCGCCGTCCGGCACCGTCTGGGACCGTGCCGCCATCCCCGACCCGGTGTTCACCAATCGGGTCGGCACCGCGGATCCGTACGAGATCGGTGACCGCGTCACGGTCAGCATGACCTGCGAGCTCTCCTTCGTCACGCCGATCGTGGGCGCGATCGTCGGCAGCCCCTTCACCTTCGTCGCCGAGGCAAACTTCGACGTCCGGGGTGGCATCATCAACGGCGTGCCGGTCGGAGGCACGCTTCCCTCGCCGCCCACCTGCATCGACGCCGTCGTTCCCAACCTGGTCGGCCAGTCAGTGGCGACCGCTCGGACGACGTGGTTCGGCGCCGGATTCAATACCGGAACGTTCAACCCGGCGACCGGCCAGGACACCGAAACGGTCAGCTCACAGAGCGTCACCGCCGGTGCCTGCATGGCCAAGAGCACGGTCGTCACGGTCACGACGAGCACTGCGACCACCTGCACCGCTCCGGATGTCGCCGTCCCGAACATGGTCGGCATGACCGTGGCCGCGGCGCGTACCGCGTGGGACGTCAACTTCGACGTCGCCAACTTCAACCCATCGGCCGGATTCGACACCGAGCAGGTCGACACCCAGAGCATTCCAGCCGACAGCTGCCGCGATCCAGGCGACACCATCACCGTCACGCACAGCGTTCCTCCGCCGCCCCCGCCCCCAACGTGTGCAATGCCACAGCTGGTGGGCCTGTCATCGAACAAGGCCGAGGCTCCCTGGCGCGCGTTCGGATTCACCGGAACGTACACGGCCGCACCGCCGACGCAGGGGAATGGCAACTACATCGTCCAGTACCAGTCACTGATCGGAGGCCAGACCTACCCCTGTGACTCCGACCTCGAAGTAGGCCCGGTGTCGCAGCCATGAGCAAGCCCCTTCGCCGCCGACGCGATGAGCGGGGCCAGACGCTCGTTGAGTTCGCGCTCATCCTGCCGATCTTCATCCTGCTCCTGGTCGGGATCCTCGACCTCGGCCGCGCGGTCTATGCGTTCAACACGATCTCGAACGCGTCCCGCCAGGCCGTCCGGGTCGGCATCGTCGACCAGAACCTCACGGTCATCGAGACCGAGGCCATCGATCATGCGGTGTCCCTCGGCCTCTCACCGGCGAACGTGGACGTCACGTTCCGCCAGCCCAATGGCAGCGCCGCGGTCTGTGTGACGCCGGTCGCCATCGCCTGCGATGTCGAAGTCGTCGTCCGTTACCAGTACACGGCTGCCACCCCCATCATCGGCAATCTCGTAGGCGTGGTCGATATGTCGAGCACGTCACGACAACCAGTGGAGCGAAGCTATGAAACTCCGTAGGGTCCCATCCATCACCGCTCGAGGGCACGAGCGTGAGCGCGGCCAGGTGCTGGTCATCGTCGCACTCTCCCTCGTCGTCCTGGTGGCGATGGTCGGGATCGTGATCGACGGAGGCTTCGCCTGGGGGAAGCAGCGCATCACGCAGAACGCGGCCGACGCGGCCTCCGAGGCCGGCGCGGTCGTCCTGGCCCAGCGCCTCGCCGGGGTCGTCCCGACCAAGACCGATGCGGACGTGCTCGCCGCCGTGGACGGTGTCTTCACCGACAACGGAACCGGCAAGGAGGGCGCCTACTACGTCGACATCACGGGCCAGCTGCTGGATTCGGCGGGCGGCCCGGCCGCTGATGCCGCCGGCGCGGCCCAGGTCGGCGCGGGCAACATCCCCACGAACGCGGCCGGTGTCCAGGCGGTCGGGACACAGACGTTCGAGACGTTCCTGGCGCGCGTCATCGGCATCAACCAGTTCACGGCCATCGCGCCCGCCACCGCGGTCGCCGGTTACCTTTCGCAGATCTGCTCCGCGGCCTCAGGCTGCGACGTGATCCCCGTGACCATCCCGACCACCGTTCTCGGCTGCGACGGGTCCAACAATCCGGCGCCGGTCTTCCCGGCGACGGAGTGGCCGGTCACCCTCGAGCCGGTCGTGGTGCCGCTCTGCAAGAACGGCCCAGGCAACGTGGGCTGGCTGGACTGGACGCCCACCGCGGGCGGCACGTCGGAGCTCATCGCCTCGATCCAGAACCCGAACAACCCGGCCATCGACCTGCCCTCGTGGCAGTACATCACCGCCACCGGCAACGTGAACTCGAAGGGCGTCGAGGACGCCATCAACGACAACTATGCCGGCAAGGTGGTCCAGATTCCGCAGTTCGACCTCACCTGCGACACGCAGCCGAGCGGCCCGTTGGCCATCGACTGCCCGGCGGCCAACGTCGGCGGTAAGGGCTCGAACCAGTGGTATCACCTGCCCCAGTTCGCCGCGTTCGAGCTGTGCAGCAGCACCATCCCTGAGTGCATGAGCAACTCGTACGGCAAGGCCTTCTCGCAGGGTGCCTACATCAACGGCAGCAATCCGATCTGCGACACCGGCAACGGTGCCACCTCGTGCCTGGTCGGCCGATTCGTGAGCTTCATCACGAAGGGGACGGTTGGCCCGGGCACCGGCGCATCGCAGGGAACCAACCTCATCGGTGTGCAGCTGATCAAGTAGCCCACCGCCCCCTTTCGGCAGATGCCCCGGCCACGCGGCCGGGGCATCTTCACGTCCGCTAGCATCCACCTGATGCCCGCAACGACCGAGATTCGGAACGAGACCCGCGGCACCGTGGTGGCCGACCGCGCGCGCGTCGCCCGCAGCATGGGCGACCGGGTCGTGGGCCTCTTGAACCGCTCTGGCCTCGATCCCGGCGAGGGCCTGCTCATCGAGCGCACGCAGAGCATCCACATGTTCTTCATGCGCTTCCCCATCGACGTGGTCTTCATCGACCGGTCCGGGCGCGTCACGAAGGCGGTGACGGGCCTTCGGCCGTGGCGCGTGATCTGGTGGGCGCGTGGTGCCCGCGATTGCATCGAGCTGCCGGTGGGCGCCATTGCGACGTCCGGCACCCAGGTCGGTGATCAGCTGGCCATCACGCCCCGGTAAGCCGCCGCTAAGGGGCCGATAAGGCCCCATCGGTCAGGCTGGCGTCATGTCGCTCGCGAGCCTGCTGGAGGTCGTCCTGCCGCCCTCGTGCGCCGGCTGTAGCCGGTACGGAACGGTCCTCTGCGGCGGGTGCGAGAAGGATCTGCGACCGGCAAGCGATCCGACGGTCTCGTTCCTGGCGGCCGACGCCGCCAGCCTGGGGGGATCCGAGGTCGAGCTCGTCGTCAGCGCGTTTCGGCACGAGGGCGTCGCCCGGCG
>JAICQM010000235.1 GCA_025937875.1 Chloroflexota bacterium | reverse complement strand
CGGTCGGCGGCCACGACCTGGAGGCCCTCGGCGGGGTCGACGCCCGCGGCGGTGACGAGGGCCGCGAGGTCGTCGAGCGGGGGCATCGGCGGGTGCGGGTCGCTCAGCCGGGGGTGGGGCTGCCGCCGCCGTCGCCGCTCGGGGTGCCGGTCCCGGCCGCCCCGTCGATCCAAATCTCCGCGTCCTCCATCTGCTCGTCGACCCAGCGATCGAAGCCCACGTTGCGGATGCTGTCGCGGCGCGACTCGGGCACGAACTTCGCATCGGAGCTGTCGAGGAGCTTGTAGATGTAGAACCCGTTGCCGCTCGAGACCGGGTCGGAGATGTCGCCGGGCTCGGCGAGGGCGAAGATCGCCTCCTCGCGCTCCAGCGCGATCTCGTAGCGAGCGACCCAGCCCAGCTCGCCGTCGTTGCGGGCCGTCGTCGTGTCCTCGCTCTGGGCCCGGGCCACCTCGCCGAACGAGTCGGGGTCCTCGCGGAGCTGGGCGACCAGCTGATCGGCCTGGTCGGCGGCGCTCGTGCGGCGCTGCGTGACCTGGATGATGTGATAGCCGAACGGCGTCTCGGTCGGCTCGGTTGTCTCACCCAGGGTCAGGCCCACCACCGCCGCCTTGAACTCGGGGACGAACTGCGACGTGGCGGGGTCGTACCAGCCGAGATCGCCACAGCGCCCCCGGCTGCCGGGATCGTCGCTCTCCTCGGCCAGCTCGCACCAGTCGGCGTCGTCCTGCGACGCGCGGTCGTACAGCTCTTCGGCGCGCTCGAGGGCGGCGTCCCACTGCTCGTCGGTGGCGGCGCTCTGGTCCTCGGCGCCGGGAATCGGCTGGACGAGCAGGTGCCGCAGGCGCTGCTTGGGAACCGCCACGCCCTGGTCGCCGCTGATGAAGATCTGCGCCACCTCGCGCTGCGGGAGGTAGCTGGTGACCACCCGCTCTTCGAAGTACGTGCGAGCCTCGCCGCGCAGCAGTTCCTCGCGAACGTACGTCCGGTAGTCGTCCGGCGAGACGTCGCTGGCACCGAGGAACTCGTTGAGGGCCTCGAATTCGCCGGCCTCGGTCCGGCCGTCGACCCGGAGGATGACCCAGCTCTCGCCGTCCTCGAACGGACCGATGATCGCCTCCGGCTGCGCGTCCCTGGCCCGGTCGAACCAGCCGCCATAGGTGGCGTCGCCCGCTTCGAGCCAGCCGACGACGCCCTTGAGGGCCTTGGTCGCCCCATCGTCGCTCTTCTCCGAGGCGGTGGCGCCGAATTCCGCTCCTCCGTCCAGATCGGCCCGGATCTGGTCGGCCTCCGCCTTTGCCGCCGCCATCTGCTCCTCGGTCGGCTCGTCCGCGGCGGGCGCGTCCTCGGGCAGGGCGTCGACGACGATCGCCGACAGCTTCAGGCGCAGCGGCAGGCTCTGCCGGCGCGCGATCTCGGCATCGACCTCCTCATCGGTCACGCCGATGCCCAGGCTCGGGGCCAGGCTCTCGAAGAAGGCGGCATTGACGACCGAGTCGGTGGCGGTCGTCGCGACCTGGCCGAGCTGCTCCTGCACCACCTGCAGCTGCTGCTGCAGGATGTTGTCGCGCACGCCACCGAGCTGGCTGTCGAAGTCGACCCCGCGCGCGGTGAGCTCGGCACCGATGATGTTGATCCGGTCCCGGACCTGGTCGGCGTCGATGCTGGTGTCGTTGACGAGCGCCACCTGGCGCAGGTGGTTGTCGTAGTAGTCGCTCCACACGGTGGCGCCGAAGATGCCGATCGCGATCGCGATCGCCACCGCGAACCCGGCCACCGTCAGCTGCTGGGTGCGCAGGTCGTCCTGCCAGCGGGGGCGGTGCTTGCGATCGAGGATGGGCTTGCGGATGGTCATGCGGTGTTCGGGTGCCTCGCAGCGCGATCCGGGGGGATGGCCCCGGGCGGACGGCCATGCTAGCCGAAGCGGACTGGCCTCGCCAACACGGCGCAGGGTCGGCGTCGTCACGACGCCAAACACCCTTCGGCGTCCCGCGGTGTGCACCGCCGCGCACGTCGTGGTGATTCGCTCGTCCCGCGTGCGCCCCGGCGCATCTATCTACGAAGCAGGCCCTGTTTCGCGCCTCATCCGCACCACGCCATGCGCCCCGACGCACGGTGCGAGCACGAATCGCCCCGTTTCGGCCCCTGCCTCGTCGTTGCGTGCGCCCCGGCGCAAACCAGGGCCGCTTGGCGCAAGGGAGCACCCGAGGGCCACCCGCCCATGATCCCGTGCTGCTCTTCAGTGCCCTGCGCATCAAGCGCGGGGAGCCCGGCGAGCGTCGATTCATCGTCGGGGTGTCACCTGAACCCCAATCTGGGCTGCGTTTCGACGATGTTTCGGCGCCCGGTGACCGTGAGCGGCGCGCCGGCGCGCGGCTCGTGGGGCGGAGCCGCCGATACATCGTCGACACGCAGCGCGACACGCGCCTCCGGCGCGATTCCGCCGAT
>JAICQM010000136.1 GCA_025937875.1 Chloroflexota bacterium | reverse complement strand
GCTCTGCATCGGACAGGAGCAATCCTCTTGGCGATCAACACCACATCACCCATCGACCTGCGCGCCCGAGTGACGGGCACCGTCATCGCGCCCGGCGACCCGACCTACGACCAGGCCCGGACCGTGGTCACGCCCGTCGACCGCCATCCGGCGGCCATCGTGCGGCCAACCGATACCGCGGATGTGCAGCGGGTCGTCGACTACGCCCGCGACAGCGGCCTCATCCTCGCCGTGCGCTCCGGCGGGCACAGCGGCGCCGGCCACGGCACCTGCGACGACGGCATCGTGCTCGACCTCTCGAGCATGAAGGGGCTGGAGATCGATCCCGAGGCCAGGACCGCGTGGGCCGAGGCCGGGCTGACCGCCGGCGAGTACACGACCCGGACCGCAGAGCATGGCCTGGCGACCGGGTTCGGAGACACCGGCTCGGTGGGCATCGGTGGCATCACCACCGGCGGCGGCATCGGGTACCTCGTTCGCAAGTTCGGCCTCACCATCGACAACCTGCTGGCGGCGGAGGTCGTGACCGCGGGCGGCGAGGTGCTGCAGGTCGACGCCAACTCGCATCCGGACCTGTTCTGGGCCATCCGCGGGGGTGGCGGCAACTTCGGGGTCGTGACGCGCTTCAAGTACCGCCTGTCGGAGGTCCCCGGCGTGCTGGGCGGCATGCTCATCCAGCCCGCCACGGCAGACGTGATCGCCGGCATCATCGCGGCCGCGGAGGCGGCGCCGGAGGAGCTGTCGATGATCGCCAACGTCATGCCCTGCCCGCCGATGCCCTTCGTGCCGGAGGAGCACCACGGCAAGCAGGTCGTCATGTCGCTCGTCTGCTGGGCCGGCGACATGGAGGAGGGCCAGCGGGTGCTGGCGCCGATCCGCGCCCTGGCCGAGCCGCTGGCCGACATGGTGCGACCGATGAGCTACCCGGAGATCTACCCGCCCGAGGATCCGGACTACCACCCGAAGGCCGTCGCCCGGACGATGTTCGTCGACCGCGTCGACCGCGAGGTGGCGCAGACGATCCTCGACACGCTGGGCACGTCGACGGCCATGATGCCGGTCGCGCAGCTGCGGGTGCTGGGTGGTGCCATGGCCCGCGTCGCGGACGACGCGACCGCCTTCGCGCACCGCGATTCGCGGATCCTGGTGAACCTGGCCGCGATCTACGACCCGGCCGATGACGTCGCGGTCCACACCGCCTGGGTCCAGGGCTTCATGGAGACCCTGCGGCAGAGCGACACCGGCGCGTACGTCAACTTCCTGGCCGACGAGCCGCATCGCATCCGGGATGCCTACCCGGGCGCCACCTACGATCGGCTGGCCCAGATCAAGCGCCGGTACGACCCGGACAACCTGTTCCGGCTCAACCAGAACATCGCGCCACAGGCATGACCGATGCGTCCGCGCGGCCAATCCGGACAGTCGGTGGCAGGAACGGAGGGCATCATCGGTCCAGGAGGTACCGATACCGCATGGACATGAAGCTCGAGCTCGTCGCGATCCCGGTGACCGATGTCGATCGCGCCAAGGCGTTCTATGCCGACCAGGTCGGCTTCAATGCCGACCAGGACCACCAGGTCTCCGACGACCTGCGATTCGTGCAGCTCACGCCACCCGGATCGGGATGCTCGATCGCGCTCGGCACCGGCATCACCGAGATGGCGCCCGGATCCCAGAAGGGTCTCCAGCTGGTCGTGGCCGACATCGAGGCCGCGCAGCGTGAGCTGCGCGGGCGGGGCGTGGAGACGAGCGAGATCAACGATATGCCCTGGGGACGGTTCGTCTTCTTCAGCGATCCGGACGGCAACACCTGGGCGGTGCAGCAGCTCCCGCCGCGCCCCTGACCATTCCGATCACGGCAGGCCGCGGCGCCGATGACGCACGCGGGCGTACTGCACGCCCAGCACGAGCGCCCCGGTCACCGTCAGTCCGCCGCCGATGACGAGGAGCGGGCCCCGTAGCGACCCGGCCGACGCCGCCTCCGCAGCGGGGGGCGCGGAGGGTCCCGGCGTCCGGCTCGCGCCAGTCGCGGCCACTGATGGCGTGCCGTCCGTTTGCACCGGGGACACCGCGCCGGATGCCGTCGGCGCAGGACTGGCCGGCGCGCCAATGGCCGATGTCGCCGGCGCGACCGTGGACGACGCCGCGCTCGATGGCCGCGGGCTTGCGTTGCGGCGCGGCGTCGCGGTCGGCCTGGCGGTCGGGGTGCCGGCCGGCGACGCGGTGCGATCCGGCGTCGGCGTGGGGGCGACCGTGGGGGGAACGCTGGTCGGGGCCGGCGTCGGGAGGGGCGTCGCAACCGGTGTCGGAGTCGGCGGTCCGACGACGGTGACCGTCGGCCCGCTGATGGGCAGCGGATCCTTCCCCTGGCTCACGGCCCGGAACTCGACCGGCCACGATCCGGCGGGCAGCGTCCTGGCACCGATGTAGGTTCCGTCGGTGCTCGTGCCGGCGCTGAGGATGAGCTCGACGCTCCACCCGCTGCTCAGCGCCACGACGCGCTGGGCGGCCTGGCCCTGGGTGCTTGCGTAATGGACGCTGAACGTGAAGCTCGTGCCGGTCGTTCCCGAGCCGGGCGCCACGGATGGGTTGCTCAGGACGTTGATGTCCACCGCGTGCGCCACGGGGACCGGCCACGCCAGCGCGACGAGGGGCAGCAGGACAAACGCAGGCCATCGGCGCGGCAGCCGGGATCGCAGGGAGACGGCCCGCGGCACGGCGGGCACGGGGTGCAGCATGGGTCGCCCTTCTCGGACCTCGCATCATGCCATCCCATCGCCCCGAATCAAGGGCGGGCGCCTGGCCGGTGGTGCCACCGCTCACCACCGCAGTGCCATCGGTCGATGCGCCACGTACTCACCCGACGGACGGACGCCCGGAAATCGCCGCTCCTCCGTCGCCCGAGCGTCCCGCGGAATCGGCCAACGGAGGAGCTGCCGCCCGTCCGTCAGGTGATTCCCGCAGGAATCACGCGCGCCCCGATGAGTTCCACTCCCCTGCGACGTCTTCACACCCGAGGGATGTAGAAGGGGGCTCGACGTCGGAACCGTGTATCTCGGCGCGATCACCGTGGCCACCCTGCGGGAGCTGGAGGCGCGGCTGGGCACGCTGCTCGCCGGGACGGCCGGTCAGGACGTGCTGTGCGACGTCGGATGCCTGCCGATCGACGACGCGAGCGTCATCGACGCCCTGGCGCGGCTCCAGCTGACCGCGCATCGGTATGGCGCCCGGATCGTGCTTGCGAACGTCCCGCCCCAGCTGCACGACCTGCTGGAGCTCGCCGGCCTGTGCGACATCGTGGGCGCGTGCCCCGAGCCGCCCGCCGGATCAGTCGTCGAGACGGAGTGGCAGGCCGAAGAGCGGGAACCAGCGCTCGGTGTCGAGGAAGAAGGTGATGCCGCTGATCCGGTCACCTGACAGGTCCAGCACCTGGAGCGACCAGGCGGCGTGGCCGCCGTTCTCCGGATCGGGCTTGTACTGGCCGAAGGCGAACGAGCCGTTGGCCATCGTCGGCACCAGCTTCGAGCCCTCGCAGCCGATGCCCGGACCCAGGCACCAGGCCACCACGTCCTCGTGGGTCTGGAGCCACAGGGCGTAGGGCGGCATCGACCACGACGCGTCCTCGTGCAGCAGCGAGGTCAGCGAGTCCATGTCGTAGCGCTCGAAGGCATCGACGTAGCGTGCCAGCAGCGCCTGCTGCTCGGCGTTCATCGGTTCGGCCGGGTCGGCGGTGCCCTCCGCCTTGCGGGTGGCGAGGGTGGCCCGTGCGCGCTGCAGCGCGGAATTGACCGATGCGACCGTCGTGCCGAGCAGCTCCGCAACCTCCTCGGCCCGCCAGCGCAGGACCTCGCGCAGGATGAGCACCGCCCGCTGGCGCGGCGGCAGGTGCTGGAGCGCGGCCACGAAGGCCAGTCGCACCGATTCGCGGGCCACCGCCAGGTCTGCCGGGTCGGCAGCCTCGGGGATGACGCGACCATCGGGGATCGGTTCGATCCAGGCCGCTTCCGGCAGCGGCGAGCCGAGCGCGCTGGATGCCGGGGAAGCCGGTCCCAGGTCCATTGCCCGCGCGCGCCGCTGGCGCCCGCCGAGCATGTCGAGGCAGACGTTGGTCGCGATGCGGTACAGCCAGGATCGCAGCGCCGAGCGCCCCTCGAAGCTGTCGAAGGCGCGCCACGCGCGCACCAGCGTCTCCTGGACGGCATCCTCCGCCTCGAAGGCGGAGCCCAGCATGCGGTAGGCGTACGCGGTCAGCTCGCGGCGGTACTCCTCCAGCTGCGTCATGGGATCGGTGGTCGTGGTCGTGGCGGTCGGGGCCGCGGGGTCGATCATCAGCTCACTCATGCGGCGGACATGGTAGCGCCGCGGCTCCGTAACGTCCGCGGGGTCCCCTGCGTCCAGAGCGATACCGAGCACACCAATGAGGTTCTTCGACATGACCAGGCGAGCGGGCTTCACGGCCCGGATGGGCGCGGCGGCAGCGGCCGCGGCGTTCGCCAGCATCACCATCTCCTCCGCCGCCTTCGCGGGTGGCTGCGAGATCAGCGTCACGCCGGCCAGCGTGGCCGTCGGCCAGCAGTTCACCGTCGCCGGCAACTTCGGCGGCGCCGAGATCTACCTCGTCCCCGGCGAGAACGGCGTCATTCCCGAGAGCGCGACCCCCGACGCCACCACGCCCGCCGGCGATTCCTTCAGCGTCGTCTTCACGGCGGAGGCCGCCGATCTCGGCGACATCACGGTCTGGGCCTTCATCCCGGCCAGCGAGTGCGGTGACTCCGCTCCGCTCACCGTGGTTGCCGTGTCCGATACCTCGACCGGGGACATGGCCCCCGCGCCCTCGGCGGCGGGGATCGGGCTGATTGCCTTCGCGGTCCTGGGCGTCGGTCTCCTGGGTGGCCTCGTCGCCGTCGTGGCGTACCGGCGCCCGTAACCCACGCGGAGTATTCCGCACGGAATCACCCGACGGACGGGCGGGCTGCGTCGGCCCGTCCTCCGTCGCCTGAGCGTCCCGGAGAATCATCCGACGGACGGACCTGGGTTCGTCCGTCGGATGAGTACCCTGCGAATCATGGACGCTGCGCTCAGTACGTGACGACCCGGTCCGCCTCCAGGATCAGCTCCACCAGGCGATCCGGCGGCGCGAACTCGACCGTCTTGTCGCCGACTCCGCTCGCATCCAGCGCCCGTGCCTTGCTCGACATCCCCGACGCGTACAGCGGGACGCCGGCCTCGGCCAGCGCGGTCCAGTGCTCGCGCACGCTGCCGGTACCGATCCCCTGCGCCGCGTCCATGGTCGCGTCTCGCAGGTAGCCGACACCGTCGCCGGCCAGGAAGAGGCTGACCTCGTGTCCCGCCGCGGCGGCGGTGCGGGCGACCAGGAAGGCGAGCGCCCCCCGGGTCGGGTTCTCGGGGCCGGTGATGAGGTGGACCAGGAGCTTGCTCATTCGGGCCGATCTCCAGCTGCGTGGGTTTGTCCCACCACTATGCCTGCCGACGAATGCGCGGCGAATCGTCACAATGAGCCGGCGATGACGATCACCGACGAGCGGCGCCTGGTGACGGTGCTCTTCGCCGACCTCGTCGGCTTCACCGGTCGCGCCGAGCAGGCCGACCCGGAGGCCGTCCGGGAGCTCCAGCGCGCGTACTTCGCCGC
>JAICQM010000254.1 GCA_025937875.1 Chloroflexota bacterium | reverse complement strand
GCTCGGTGGCGACCACGGCCTCGGCGTGCTGGCCGCGGGCTATCCCAAGGTGGCGACGATGGACTGCACCGCGAGCACGGTGGATCTCATCGAAACCGTCATGTCGTCGAGTGCCAACAGCGGTCTCTCATACGACGCTGCGAGCGACACGTACCAGTACGTGTGGAAGACGCAGAAGGGGTGGGCCAACTCGTGCCGCGTCCTGGTCGTCCGCCTGGCCGACGGCACCGACCACATGGCCGACTTCAGCTTCGTGAAGTGACCGCCCCTTCTCGCAGGAGGTCGAACAGCCGGACGTAGAAGCGAAGGTTGTGCAGGGTGGCGTAGCGCTCGGCCGCTGCGTCACCGACCTTGAACAGGTGGTGCAGATAGGCGCGCGACAGGCCTGCGCCGCACAGCGGGCAGTCGCACCCGTCCTCCACGGGGCCGTGGTCGACGCGGTATTTCGCATCGTGGATGCGCAGGGCGGCATAGAACGCGTCCCCCGGCCCCGGGCGACGTGACGTCCAGCCGCGACGGAACGAATAAAGGCGCCCGTGGCGCGCGTCGCGGGTCGGCAGGGCACAGTCGAACAGCGAATAGCCCAGCGCATGGGTGGCCACGACGTGGTCCGGACGACCGATCCCCAGCGCGTGCTTCGGTGCCGTCGGCGGCAACGTCTGGGCAACCCAGCGCAGCGGATCGGCCAGGAGCGCCGATTCGGCGTCCAATGGCCAGCCGCCGAACCCGTAGCCATCGAACCCGATCGCCGCCAGCTCCGACGCGCACTGCCGCCGCAGCTCCTCTGACGCACCGCCCTGGACGACCGCGAACAGCAACGGACGGTCGGCGGCGGCCATGCCATCGGTCAGGCGGTCGAACTCGTCGCGACTGCGGCGAGCCCATTTCACCGTGCGGGCCACGCTTCGCTGCTGCTCGGCCTCGGGATCCGAGGCATCGGTGCAGTCATCGAGGCACACCAGCACATCGGTCCCCAGCTGCAGCTGGAGCCGGATGATCCGCTCGGGGGTCAGGTTCCATTTCTCGCCGGTCGACGGCTCGCGGAAGATGACCTCGTTGTCGCGGATCACGCCGCGCGCCGGGTCCTGGCGAATGAGGCTCCAGACCTGGAACCCGCCCGAGTCGGACAGGATCGGCCCCTGCCAGCCCATGAACCGATGCACTCCCCCCGCAGCCTGGACCACGCGCGCCCCCGGCCGCCGCAGCAGGTGGAAGGCGTTCACGACCAGCCCCTCGATGCCGATCCCGCGCAGGTCCTCGCTGCTGACCCCGCGTACCCCGGCACGGGTGGCATCCGGCAGAAACGTTGGCACCGGCCACGTCGCGCGGCGGGTCGCCAGTGGATCTGCCATCAGAGGGTCAGCACGAAAACGAGCTCATTGTCGACCGATGCCTCGCGCACCTCGGCCACGCCCACCGCGTCCGACAGGCGCGCCAGGCGCTCGCGATAAGTGCGCTCCATGCCCCGCGAGCGACCGCCCAGGGAGCGCCGTGTGAAGCTCACCACGGCGTGGCGGACCCGCAGCCGGCCCACCAGGCGGGCAGCGGCGTCGGGATCCTGGCGATCGAGGGTGGTGACGAGCTTCAGGAGCAGCGCGACGTCGGCAGGCTCGTCGGACGGGGTCGTGACGAGGTCGCGCTCGATGATGTCGTGCGGCTGGCCCACGAGACGCAGCGTGTCCTCCGCCGCCTGGAGCGCGCCGCGATCGACGTCGACGGCGGTGTAGTGCGCAGCCGGCGGCAGCTCCATCCAGGGCAGGGCCAGCGGCCCGAGCCCGCATCCCAGGTCGAGGAGACGTTCCGGTGCACCGGTCAGCTCCCAGATCCCGCGGTAGAACTGCGGCAGGTGCGGCACCCGCTCGGCAGTCGAAGCATGCCGCATCATGGCGCGTGCACAGGCATCGCGGAATGCGGGTGCTGCGATGTCACCGCGCCACGCCTCGCGCACCGCGCCGAGCGTGGTGGCGCCGCGCGTGAATGCCCCGACGGCCTGGTGGAGG
>JAICQM010000248.1 GCA_025937875.1 Chloroflexota bacterium | reverse complement strand
TACGTCAGCCCGAACTCGGCCTGGAGGTCCTCGAGCAGGTTGACGATCTGCGCCTGGATCGACACGTCGAGGGCGGATATCGGCTCGTCGGCGACGATCAGCTGTGGCTCCACCGCGAGGGCGCGCGCGATGCCGATGCGCTGGCGCTGGCCGCCGGAAAACTCGTGCGGAAATCGGTCGCTGAAGCGCGGGTTGAGCCCGACCGCGTTGAGCAGATAATCGATCCGCTTGCGCCGCTCGCGCCCACGCGCCAGGCGGTGGACGTCCAGCGACTCGCCGACGATGTCACCGACCGTCGCCCGCGGGTTGAGGGACGCGTACGGGTCCTGGAAGATCATCTGCATCTGGCGCCGCATGCGGCGCATGGCCCCACCGCCGAGCGACGTCAGCTCGACGCCGTCGAAGGTGACCGATCCGGCGGTGGGCTTCTGGAGCTGGAGGATGGCGCGGCCGGCCGTCGACTTTCCGCAGCCCGTCTCGCCGACCAGGCCAAGCGTCTCGCCCCGCTGGATGGTGAGGTCGATGCCATCCACCGCGCGCACGGCGCCGGTCGCGCGGCCGAAAAAGCCGCCGCTCAGCGGGAAGTGCTTCTGGAGCCCACGGACCTCCAGCAGCGGGAGTGAGGAGCCGGTGGTGGTCATGCGATGTCCTCCGCCGCCGCCGGCGCCTCGCCCTCGACCGGTGCCGCCACCGCCGGCGGTTCGCCCTCCGCGGTTCGCCAGTCGACGCCGCGCAGCCAGCCACCGCCATCGACGTCCTGGAGGCCCCAGCAGCGAGACTCGTGGTCGGGAGCCGCGCCGGCGATGGGGAGCAGCTCGGGCTCTTGCGCCGCGCAGATGTCGCGCGCGAACCGGCAGCGCGGCTGAAATCGGCAGCCGGAGGGTGGATCGACGAGGTCCGGTGGCATGCCCTGGATCGGCTTGAGCCGTTGACGTCGCCGCTCGTCGAGGCGCGGCGCGGACTGGAGCAGGCCCCAGGTATATGGCATCAACGGGTTGCGGAACAGCTCGCGGGTGGCGGCCTTCTCGACGATCTGGCCGGCGTACATGACGTGGACCTTCTGGGTCATGCCGGCCACCACGCCGAGGTCGTGCGTGATGAGGATGAAGGCGGTGCCCATCTCGGTTGTCAGCCGCCGCAGCAGGTCGAGGATCTGCGCCTGGATCGTGACGTCGAGGGCCGTCGTGACCTCGTCGGCGAGGATGAGCTGCGGGTCGCACGAGAGGGCTATGGCAATCATCACCCGCTGCCGCATGCCGCCGGAGAACTCGTGTGGGAAGTCATCCAGCCTCGTCTCGGCCGCGGGGATGCCCACCATCTTCAGCAGCTCAACGGCGCGGCGTCGGGCCTGGGTCGGGTTCATGTGCAGGTGCAGCTCGAGCGCCTCGGTGATCTGGCGCCCCACGGTGAGGACCGGGTTGAGCGACGTCATCGGGTCCTGGAAGATCATCGCCATCTCGTTGCCGCGCATGCGGCGGATGGCGGCGCCGTCCATGGCCAGCACGTCAGTCCCGTTGAACGTGACCTCGCCATCCACGATCTCGCCGGGAGGCATGGGCACCAGCCGCATCAGCGACAGCGCCGTGACGGACTTCCCGCAGCCCGACTCGCCCACCAGCCCCAGCGTTTCGCCGGCATTGACCTCGAAGCTGACGCCGTCCACGGCTCGTACGACGCCGTCCCGGGTGCGGAACTGGGTATGCAGGTCGCGCACGACGAGCAGCGGTCGCTGCGGCTCGGTGACGGCATGCTGTAGCGCGCTGGCCAGCGGACCCTCCATGGCGTGCATTATACGATTCTCGTACAGAGTAGACGTTGCCCCGCCGATCTGGGTCGGCTAGCATACCGATAGTTACGAAGTTCGTATCAAGGCGACCACGGAGGCCAACGCCCGTTGTTCACCTACGCGCCCGACGGGCTGCTCAAGGACCACCTGCGGCGGCCCGGCGCGGGCGAGACCGTCGTGATCGAGAACGTCACCATCGTGTCCGATCCTGCCGCCTCGCGGGAGGGCCTGCGGCGCGTCGTCATCCGTGATGGGCGGATCGACGAGGTCGGACCCGCCGATGGAGCGAACCCGGCCGCCGCGGATGGGGTGACGACGATCGATGGCGAGGGCGGCTTCCTGCTTCCCGGATTCATCGATTGCCACGT
>JAICQM010000196.1 GCA_025937875.1 Chloroflexota bacterium | reverse complement strand
GAGGAAGCGGATCTCCTCTAGCGCCCCGGCCCCAGCGCCTGCGTGGGGGCGGGGCCATCGTGCCGCACGGCCGCCCGCATGTGGACCGCGTCCAGCAGCTCCATCAGCGGCCCGTGCAGGGCTTTGGGCGCCGCGACCACGCTGTGCCGCGCCCCCCGCCGTTTCGGGTTCCACCACCCTTCGCCACCGATGTCGGTCGCCTTCGCTCCCGCACGTTCCGCAACGAGGCCGGCCGCCGCGACGTCCCAGGCCGACAAACCTCCGTTCTGCACGAACGCGTCGAAGCGTCCGTTGGCCACGTACGCCAGCGCCAGAGCTGCGCTTCCCATCCGGCGATGAATGCGGATCCGCGGTGCGATCCGTCGCTCACGGCTGAGGCCGCCCTTCCCGATCACGGCGAGGCTGACCACCGCATCGGACAGCGAGTCCTTCGCCGATGCCGTCACCGGCTCGCCGTCCAGGCGTGCCGGTCCATCGGCGGTCGCGTCATACAGCTCGTTGCGCGCGGGGTCGAACACGACGCCGACCGCCGGCTGCGCGTTGTCCACCAGACCGATGCTGACGCAGTAGAACGGAATCCCGTTGGCATAGTTGACCGTCCCGTCGAGCGGATCGATCACCCATGTGCGGCCACTTCCCGCGATGCCGCCGCGCGACGTCCGGGACAGGCCCGCGTGCTCCCCCGACTCCTCGGCCAGGATCTGGTCATCGGGGAACGCCTCGCGAATCGCATCGATCACCAGTCGCTCGGACGCATAGTCGGCATTGGTCACCACATCGCGTTTCGACTTGTAGTCGATCCGCTCGAGGCGTTCGTAATGCGCCAACAGAACGTCGCCCGCGCCGCGCGCCAGCTCACGTGCGAACTGCAGCTCATCCCGCCATCGGCTCTCGTTCATCGCCCCGATGCTACCCGCCGCCGCGCATCCGTGGCCGGTAAGCCGCTACTAACCCGCCGGTAACGACCTCCGATGCACTGTGCAAGTCACTTGCACACTGGGAGGCGAGGCGTGGAATGAGGAGGACAGGGTTCCACCTGTCGTTCAAGGACGCGGCGGTCTTTCCGCGCCTCGAGCGGCGTTGCGCGGCGCAGCGAATCGCCGATCACCTGCGGCGGGCGATCTTGACCGATGCCCTCCCGCCTGGCGACCGGCTGCCAGGCCAGCGTGAGATGGCTGCCCACCTGGGCGTGGGCGTGCCGACCCTGCGCGAGGCCATCGGCATCCTCGTCGCGGAGGAGCTGATCGAGTGTCGTCACGGGGTTGGGACGTTCGTGACGGACCGGCGGCCGCGACGGCTCACTGAGGTGGTGCTCCGGAAGGCGTCGGCCGAGGAGCTGTCGGTGGCGCGCGAGGTGGTCGAGCGTCGAGCTGCCGACCGCGCGGCTCGACGTGCCGGGCGCGATGGTCACGGCGTGATGCGGACCTTGCCGTTGGCCTACATGGTCATGGACATGCAGGTGCGGCATCAGGGCGACGCGGGCGCATGGGTCGACATGGACGCCGAGTTCCACGAAGCGATCTGCCGGCTGGGGGGTGATGAGACGCTCCTCGGCGCGCAGGTTGGCCAACGCATCCTGGATCGCTTGCGACCGATGCGGACCGCGGCGGCACATCGGCTGGCGCCCGACGATGACCTGCTGCAGCTGCATTTCGACCTCGCCGAGGCGGTGAGCAGCGGGCGCGCGGCGCTGGCGGCCGCAATCGCGGGCCGGATCGTAAGACGGGAGGCGGCCGCGGTACGCTAGGCGGCATGCCACAGCTCCACCTGCATGCCGAGGAGGGCGACTACGCGCCGACCGTCCTTCTGCCCGGCGATCCAAACCGGGCGCGCACCATCGCGGACCGCTTCGACGGAGGGCTCGACGGCGGGACCACGCGCCTCGTCAACGACCATCGCGGCATGCTCGGCTACACCGGCACCTTCGAAGGGCGGCCGATCAGCGTGCAGACCAGCGGGATGGGGACACCGAGCCTGTCGATCGTGGTCGAGGAGCTGCTGCGCCTTGGCGCCAGGCGGCTCATCCGGGTGGGGACCTGCGGTGGCATCGGTCCGGGCCTGAACACCGGGGACCTGGTGATCGCCACCGCGGCCTGTCCGACGGACGGTGCGACCCGCACCTACCTCCACGGGGAGTCGTACGCTCCGGCGGCCGACTTCGAGCTGACCCATGCGCTGGTCCACGCCGCGGAGGACGCCGGGATCGAGGTGCGGACCGGGCTCGTTGCATCGGTCGACGTCTTCTACAACCCCGATGCCGACTACGCGCAGCGCTGGCGCGACCGGGGCGTGCTGGCGTTCGAGATGGAGGCGTCGGCGCTCTTCTACCTGGCGGCGCGGAACGGGGTCCAAGCCGCGTGCGCGCTGGTCGTGAGCGACATGCTGACCGAGACGGTCACGTCGGAGGAGAGCTACCTCTCCCCGGAGGACCTGGCGCGGGCCGTGGACCGCATGATCGAGCTCGCCCTCGCCACCGCCGCGCGCCTCGACTAGACTCGGACGACCATGACCGATCTCGTCACCCGCGGCGCGGCCAACCAGGCCGGCGCCCATATCAACAAGAACGCCGAGGACGAGGCGCAGGACTTCCTGCCCCTCAAGGGGATCGACCACGTCGAGTTCTGGGTCGGCAACGCCAAGCAGGCGGCCCACTACTACCGTGCCCTGTGGGGCTTCACCCCGGTCGCCTACGCGGGGCTCGAGACGGGGGTGCGCGATCGGTCCAGCTTCGTGATGGTGCAGAACGACATCCGCTTCGTCTTCACCGCGCCGCTGTCCGCGGATGGCGAGATCGCCGAGCACGTCGCGCAGCACGGGGACGGGGTCAAGGACATCGCCTTCGCCGTTGACGACGTCGAGTCCGCCTGGCGCGAGACCACATCCCGGGGAGCGGCCTCGGCCCTCGAACCGACCGAGATCACCGGCAAGAAGGGCGTGCTGCGTCGCAGCTCGATCCACGCCTATGGCGAGGTCGTCCACTCCTTCGTCGATCGCTCGGACTACGACGGCACGTTCGCCCCGGGCTACCACCGCATCACCGCCCCGCCCCCGGCGGCCTCCGGACAGAACCTGCTCGAGGTCGACCACTGCGTCGGTAACGTCGAGCTCGGCGACATGAACACGTTCGTCGACTACTACCGCGACGTGCTGGGCTTCGCGCAGCTCATCCACTACGACGACAAGGTCATCCACACCGAGTACTCGGCCCTGATGAGCAAGGTGATGACGAACGGCAACGGCCGGATCAAGTTCCCGATCAACGAGCCGGCGGCGGGCAAGAAGAAGAGCCAGATCCAGGAGTTCCTCGACTACTACGGCTGTGCCGGCACGCAGCACATCGCGCTGCGCACCGAGGACATCGTG
>JAICQM010000074.1 GCA_025937875.1 Chloroflexota bacterium | reverse complement strand
GATGGATCGAGCCTGTCGGCGACCGTCGACATGCACGAGTTCAGCGAGGAGATGTCGGACGGCGTTCTCATCGGCCAGGCATCGGTCATGACCTCCCTCGCGCCCGACGGCCCTCCCGAAACGTTCCGCGACACGGGCCGGGGGAGCAACGTGCGCTTCGTCTTCGAGGGCACATCACAGCCGCTCGTCGTAAGCGGCAGCCTCGACCTCCCGGAAGGGATCGATTACGAACTGGCCGGGTGTACCGGCTCCACGTCGACCGTCACGGCATTCGTCAGCAACCCGGATGCGCAGGTGATGCGAGCGGCGCACCTCGAGCTCAGCTGCTCCTGGGAGACCGAAGGCGCCCAGGTCATGCTCTTCGCCATCGCCGACGACTTCGGCGCCTCCACCGAGCTCTTCGTCACGGACGCGACCGGCATGTACGCCGGCTTCGGTGAAGCCACCCTGACCTCCGCCTCGTACGCCGCCGCACTGGACCTCATCGCCATCGGTGGCGAGGGCGAGCAGGCCATCGCCGCCATCGGCGGGGACATCCAGGGCACCGCACGTGCGTCGGCCACGCTGTCGCCGAGCGGCCAGCGCGATCAGGAGCGCTTCTCGTTCCAGGACACGAAGGTGCACCTGCAGCGCGACGTCCTGACCGTGGACGGGACGCTGGACGTCTCCCTCCCCGCGGGCGATGCGTCGTACGCCATGGACGCCACCAGCTGCTCGGCCGCCGACACGCGCGTCAAGCAGATCACCACCAGCCCGCAAGGCCCGAAGGTCCGGCCGCTGGCCAACGACCTGCCCGCCGATGCGGCGCCGATCGCGGTCGGCGACACCGTCAGCGTCGCGACCGGCGGAACCGCCCTCGATCCAGAGGCGCCGTGCCGCGTGGAGGACGGAGAGACCGGTGAGCCGGTCGAGCTGCCATTCGGCCACACCGCCTGGTGGTCGTTCGAGGGAACCGGTGCGCAGGTCACCATCGACACCGTCGGCAGTGACTTCGACACGGCCCTCGGCGTGTACTCGGCCAGCCTCGATCCCCTGGGCTGCGTCGACGACGTCGACTCGCTCCAGGCCCGCATCACGGTGGACACCGTGGTCGGCGTCACCTACCTCGTCCAGGCGGGCGGGTTCGCCGCCGACTCCGGGGTCCTGGAGCTCCGTCTCGACTGATGGTCCAACGCGACCTGAGCGGTCCGCTCGCCCGTGGGGCGGGCGGACCGCAGTCCCACCGCAGGCAGCATGAGGAAGATGGCGCCATGACCACCCAGCACGCGACCCTGACCCGCCCGCGCGGCCGAGGCATCGGCATCGCGGCACTGCATGCCGTCCTGCCACTGGTGGCGGTCGGCCTGCGGCTGGTGGCCCTCAGCTACGGCTCGCTGCGGTGGCTGCTCGAGAAGGCGCCGCCCGCCATCGCCGACCTGCTCTCCCGGGAGCGGGCGCTGGCCACGGCGCGCCACGCGGCGCGGCGCGTCCCCGCCTACCGCACGCTGCTCGCCGAGCGCGGCGTGAGTCCGGATCGCATCGATGCGCTCGACGAGCTGCCGGAGACGGATAAGGCGGCGTACGTCGACCGTTGGTCGCTGACCGATCGCTGTCTCGACGGCCGCATCCCGCTGCGCGGCACGACGATCGACGAGTCGAGCGGCAGCACCGGCACGCCCTACAACTGGGTCCGCGGCGCCGAGGAGCGCCGGCACGTGCGCCGGATGATCAGCTTCTTCGCCCGCTACACGTTCGGCGACGAGCCCCTGGTGGTGCTCAACGCCTTCTCGATGGGGGCGTGGGCGACCGGGCTGACGACCGCCATCGCCCTCGAGGGCAACGGCCTGGTGAAGGCGACCGGGCCGGTGGTCGACAAGATCCTGGGGACCATGCGGGAGCTGGGCCCCGGATATCGGTACCTGATCGTCGGCTACCCGCCCTTCCTCAAGCTGCTGCTGGACGAGGGCGAGGCGGCCGGCTTCCCGTGGTCCGAGTACCAGGTGCACGCCCTGATGGGCGGCGAGGGGAACTCGGAGGCGCTGCGCGACTACCTGCTGCGGCGGTTCCGCAGCGCGTTCTCCGGGTATGGGGCCACCGACGTTGAGATCGGCCTGGCGGCCGAGACACCGGTCTGCGTCGCGCTGCGCCGTCTGGCGGCACGACGCCCCGAGGTCGCGGAGGCGCTGTTCGGCGAGTCCGGGCGCAGCCCGATGGTGTTCCAGTACAACCCGCTGCTCCACCACGTGGAGGCCAACGCTGCCGGCGAGCTGCTGTTCACCGTGACCCGCGACGCCACCCTGGCGCCCAAGGTCCGCTACAACGTCCACGACGAGGGGGGCGTCATCCGCGAGGACGATCTGCGCCGCCGCCTGGCGCCGTTCGGCATCCGCCTCGAGGATCTCGTGCCCGACGGCCCGCGCCTGGTGAAGATGCCGTTCCTGTTCGTCTTCGGGCGCAAGGACTCCACGGTGTCGGTGATGGGCGCCAACATCTACCCCGGCGACATCGAGGCCGGCCTCCTCGCAAATCCGGCCCTGGCCGCAGACGTCCTCTCGTTCCGCCTCTCGCTCCACGAGGAGCGCCCGGGCGAGACCCGACCGCTGGTCGACGTCCAGCTGGCACGGGGCGAACCAGCAGCCGACCGGACCGATGCGCTCGCCGGCGCCATCGAGCGCCAGCTCGCGACCCAGAACCGCGACTACCAGGAGGCGATGCGCGAGTACCCGGCCCTCATGGTCCCGCTGGTCAGGGTCCACGCCCGCGGCACCGGCCCCTTCGCCGACGACGGCGCGCGGATCAAGCATCGGTACGTCGCCTGACACCCTGGTCCGCTCGTCCCGGGGGGCGAGCGGACCGCCATCGGGTCACGCCCTACTCGGCCATCTCCGCGAACTGGCACAGGGCGTTGGCGAGGCGCATCTGCTCCGGCGTGCGTGCGCGGACCCTCAGCAGGGCGGGCTCGGCGACCACCACCGCGATGCAGCGCGCGCGGGACGTGGCCACGTTGAGCCGGTTGCGTGAGTACAGGAAGCTCATGCCGCGCGGCGCATCCTCCGGTGAGCTGCTGGTCATGGAGTAGATGCTGATGGGCGCCTCCTGGCCCTGGAACTTGTCGACGGTGCCGACGCGCGCCTCGGGTGGCAGCAGGCGCTGGATCTCGCCGACCTGCGCGTTGTAGGGAGCCACCACCAGCACCTGGTCCCAGCCGATCCGGCGCTCATCGCCGTCCCGGGTGATCCAGGTCGACCCGCTCTCGACGAGCGCCCGTACCAGCTCGGCCACCTGGCGCGCCTCGGGGGGCGATGCGTTCTCGGCCCCCCTGTGCTCGGCCGCCACGAGGCGCAGGCCCGTGCCGCGCAGGGGTGCCGGACCGCGCAGGGCCTGGCGCTCGAGATCGGGGCGCGATGCAAGCCGTCCCTCGTAGAACGCGGCCGACGTGAAGTCGGTGATCTCGGGGTGCAGCCGCCACGTGTCCTCGAGGAAGAGTCCCAGCTCGGGCGGCATCGTGTCGTGCTCGCCGAGGAGGTGCGCCAGCGCGGATCGGTCGGCACCGGGTGGGTGGGAGCCCTGCAGCGGCTGGTCGAGCTGCTGCGGGTCGCCGAGCAGGACGATGCTCCGCGTGGCGCCACCCATGGCCAACACGTTGGCGAGCGACATCTGGCCGGCCTCGTCGACGAAGAGCACATCGAGCAGCCCGTCGCTGTGGTGCGACGCCCACAGCCAGGTGGTGCCGGCGACCAGGTTGAGCTCGCCGGTCCCGAGCCGCTCACGGATCCAGCCGTTGTCGCCGGTGACGGCGACCCGCGCATCCTGTACGCCCTCGACCCCCTCGCTGACCTTCTGCGCGGCGTGGACCTCGACGCCGCTCTCGTCGGCCGCGCGCAGCACCTCGGTGAGGAAGTTGGAGATGACCTTGTGGCTCGTGGCGCTGATGCCGACGCGCCGCCCGGCGGCGAGGAGGCCGGTGATCATCCGGGCCCCGGTGTACGTCTTGCCCGAGCCCGGTGGACCCTGGATCGCCAGCGTGCCCTCCTCGAGGCACAGTGCCAGGCGGCGAGCGGCCTCGAGGTCCGACTCGTCCGGTCCGCGGAGCGGCGACTGCGCCGCCTGCCCGCAGCGCGGTGGCCGGCGAAGGAGCAGGTCGCGGGCGGCGCGCCACATGGGATCCGACGCGTCGACGCCATGCTCCGCCACCCAATCCCCGAGCCGCAGCAGCGCGGCCCGGTGATCCTTGTCCCCGATGACGTCGAGCGGGACGATGGCCCGGGGATGGCGTGGCTCCGCGTCTGCCGGCCATGCGAGGACCACCGATCCTGACCGGTCATCGATCTCGCGCAGCTCGGCTCCCAGCTTCCATTGCTTCATGTCGTCGGGGTGCTCCTGCTGCAGGGCCGGGTCGTGGAGCTCCGAGCGGGACCCGATGTCGTGCTCCTGATCCGGCATGCGGTACAGCCAGTCCTGCCGCAGCGTGCCGCGCTTGCCGCGCCGCCACGGCTCGCCTGTCGGACCGACCACCTCCAGCTGGCCGAGGCCGGCGGCGTCCTCCACGAGCTCGGCCGGCGAGAGCCCGATGCGATGGAAGAACTCCCAGTACGTGGCCTTCATCTCGCGGCGATGCCACGACAACAGCTGGGCCAGGAGCCACGCGGCCTGCTGCTCGTCGGACCGCTCGGCCGGATCGGCGGGCACGCCCGCGGTCAGCCTGGTCGCCACCTCCTCGACTCGCTCCGCTGCCTCCGAGACCGATGCGGTCGGATCGCCCGACTGGGGCACCGGGCGCGGGACCTCCTGCCCGCTGCGCTCGGCGGCCTGGACCCGGCGCTCCTCCAGCCAGTCACGCAGGTGCAGCGTGCTGCGGACGTCGTCGCGGTTATAGGCGGCGATCTCGTCGAGGATCACCGATGAGGGCCGCTCGGTGTCTGCCAGCTGGAGCCACTCCTCGAACGCGACGATGCTCGACGTCGCGTCCTTGAGTGCGATGTCCCGCTCGAACCCGTAGAGCGGCTCGATGCGCTTGATCGAGTAGCTCTCGACCGAGGCCCTGATGCCCTGGCGGACGGCCCGGAACAGGTCGACCAGCACCCCGCCGCGGAGCAGGCGGTCGACTTCCGCCTCGCGCGTCGCGTGACGCCCCATCAGCCGCTTGAGGGCGGTCGCCTCGTACGCGGCGTAGTGATACACGTGCATCCCCGGATGCCGCTCCAGCCGGGTGATGATCGTGTCGATGACGCGCTCGAAGGCGGCCTTCTCACCGGCCAGCGAGAACTCCGCCGGCCGCTCCGGATCCACCGACCAGACGGCGGTGAAGGCGTTGTCCGTATCGAGCACGCCGAAGAGGTAGTCGAGGCCGTCACCGAAGGCGTAGGGGTCGCCCTCGAGATCGAGGAACAGGTCGCCCGGATCGGGAGCGGGGAGCGTCGCCAGCCCGCGCTCCGGCTCGACCGGCTCGATGAGCTCATAGAGGAGCTGGGGCGCGACCGCCCGGCCCTGGACCTGGAGACGCGCCTGCTCGCGGATGCGGCCCAGGCTGGCCGCGCTGGCTCGGTCCAGGGGCGGGTCAAATGCCAGGGGCAGCTCGGCCAGCGCGGCGACAGTGGTGATGCCGCGCTCGACGAGGGCGCGGCGCTGGCTGCCGGCGATGCCGGCCACGAGGCTCAGGTGGTCGTCGGCGCGACGCCGGTCGGCGCATACCTGCCACCAGCGGCAGACCTCGCAGTGCTCCACCGGCTCGGGATAGGTGTTGCCGACGGGGAGCTCGAACGTCTCCTCGAAGCGTCGTTTCGCGGCCCGGTAGTAGGCCATGTAGTCGTCGACCCGGAGGTCCGCCGTCTCGCGCGCGCTGCCACCCAGCACGACCTTGAGCCGCTCCGGCTGGACGCCCTGGATGGCGCTCAGCTGCTCGACGTACGAGCAGATCTGAAGGACGGCGCTGGCCTTGACGTGGCGCGCGAGCTTGGTGTCAGCGACCTCGTAATGCCACGGCCCCCAGACCGATGGACGCTCCGCGTCCTCCACCTTCAGCAGGAAGTCGGCGTACCCCAGCCAGCGACCGTCGAAAAACGTCGCCTGGTACACGACGTCGGCCCCGGCGGCCATGGCGGCGATCGTCTCCGTCCGCTGGCGGTCCAGCCGCTCGAGCCGTTCCTCGCCATCGACCTTCTCGATCCGAGTGACGCCCTTGCCCTCGGCCTCGAGCTCGGCGAGGTACCGCGCCTCGTGCAGGTCACCGTGACGGCGGATGAGGTCGAGCTCGCGGTCCACCCGCATCGGTCGCAGGCCGGGGGTCTCGAGCGCCTGGCGCTCCAGCGCGGTCAGGTGCTCGCAGGCGAGATAGCCGACGAGGTCGGTGGCCGAGAAGACGGGCTTGCCGTCGATGATCTGCAATACGCACTCCTCCCGAGGCCTTGAGAGTAGAGGAAGCGCGCGACAGGTTGCGTGTCGCGAGGGCACGGCTAGGATGACGCCATGCGTTTGCCACTCGGCCGCGACTGCGGCGAGCTGCTCATGTTCGACGAGGTGCGGCGCCGGCTGCACCTGGGCATGCCGCAGCTGGAGGACGAGCGCACGATCCGGGTCAGCGACGTGATCGGGACGTCGGGGCGCGCCCGCGACTTCGACGCCTGCTTCCAACCGCGCAACAAGCAGCTCGCTGACCGGATCCGGCAGATTCGGATCAACAAGCCGGACGCGGTCAACGAACCGATCGACGTGCTGCGCATGGATCGCGCCTACTTCGTCTCCGACGGACACAAGCGCCTGAGCATCGCCCACGCGACGGGCATGGAGTTCATCGACGCGCGCGTGAGCTCGGTGCCGATCCTGTATGAGATGGCCCCCGGCGTCGCCCAGGAGACCATCGACCACACCTCCCATGAGCGGCGCTTCCGCGAGGAGACCGGGTTGCTGAGCGCGGTCCCGGGGATGCGCTTCGCGGTCAGCGAGCGGCACGGCTATCCCGAGCTGAAGGAGGCGATCACCTCCTACGGCTTCGAGTTGGTCCAGCGCCTCGGACGCGTTCTCAGCCGCGAGGAGACGGCGGCGCTGTGGTACGAGGCGGTGTATCGGCCGACGATCGCGGCCGCAGAGCGTCAGCGCTTCTCGACGCTGCTGCGTTGCGTGACCGAGGCCGACCTGTTTCTGGCCCTGCACCACCAGAGCCAGGAGCTGTGGGGGACGGAGCACGCGGTACGCGCCGAGGATGCCGACCGCCTGGTCAGCACGTTCCTAGAGCAGGGCACCATCGATGACTCGGTGATCGCCCAGCTGGTACGCCGCGCCCGCCGCCGGAAGGCGCCTGCGCTGCTGCCCGAGCGACGCCCCGCCACGAACTGACGATGCCGCGCGGGGCGGGCGAATCGAGGGCCCCCGGTTGGTCTGCGCCTTGCATACGGTCGTGGCGATCACCGGTCACTACCGTAGGAGAGCCCCGTCCCCATGTCTCGCCCAATCGCCCTCGTCGCCGTGCTGGCGCTCCTTCTCGTTGCGTGCGAGGCCGAATCCTCGCCCAGCTCCTCGGCGCCCTCGATCCAGCCCTCCACCAGCATCCAGCCCGAGAGCTCCAGTCCGCCCAGCACGGGGCCGGCCATGACCGACGACGCGCTCGGCGTGGAGCCGGCCGTTACCGGGCTCACCGAGCCGACCGGGCTCGCCTTCCTCGCCGACGACGACTTCTTCGTGATCGAGAAGAGCACCGGGCAGGTGAAGCGCGTCCAGGGTGGAGAGGCCGGCGAGCCGGTCCTCGACCTGGCAGTCAACTTCTTCGACGAGCGGGGGTTGCTCGGCATCGCACTGCATCCCGACTTCGCGAGCAACGGCTACACGTACCTGTACTGGACCTCCAGCGGCGCCGGTGAGGGCGAGGCAGGCATGCTGGGTCCCGATACCGACGTCGAGACCGAGCTGCCGGAGCTCGGCAACCGGGTCGATCGGTTCGTCTGGGACGGCGAGCAGCTGACGTGGGACCGCAACATCGTCCAGATGCGAAGCAATACGCTCGACACCGACACGTCGGGACGCATCCGCGGCAACCACGACGCCGGGCCGCTGGTCTTCGGGCAGGACGGCACCCTGTTCATCGTCAACGGCGACCAGAACCTGCGCGGCGAGCTGCAGAACATCGATGGTGCCGGCGGACTCGACGCGGCCAACTGGACCGGTGTCGTGCTGCGCGTCAACGACGACGGCTCGATCCCGCAGGACAACCCCTTCGTGCCGGCGGCGAGCGCCCTGGACGGCGAGAGTGCCGAGAACCTGGCCCGGATCTGGGCCTACGGCGTGCGCAACAGCTTCGGACTGGCGATCCATCCCGACACGGGCGACCTGTGGCAGACCGAGAACGGGGACGACAGCTGGGACGAGGTCAACATCTTCCCCGGTGGCGCCAACTCCGGCTGGTGGCAGCTCATCGGGCCGTCGGAGCGCTTCGACGAGTACCGGCAGATCGAGACCGAGTCCGAGGATGGCACCGACAACCCGGACGTCCCACCTGACCAGCTGGCCGAGAGCGGTGAGGAGGCCCTGTCGCGCCTGGTGGAGTACGAGGGCAGCAGCTTCGTGGAGCCCGTCTTCGCCTGGAAGTACCCGGTGGCGGTGACCTCCATCGCCCTCGTGACCGATGACGCCCTCGGCGACTCCTCGGCGAACACCGCCTGGATGGGCACCGTCCTGACCGACAGCCTGTACCGATACCCGCTCGCCGAGGACGGCTCGGGCTTCGACTTCGGCGACGACGCCGGCCTCGCCGACCTCGTCGACGACAACGTCCAGAAGGGCGACGTCGGCGAGAGCGCGGATTACGTGGTGGGCACCGGCTTCGGAGTCGTGACCCATATCGTCCAGGGTCCGGACGGGCTCCTCTACGTGTCGAGCATCTCGAATGGCGCCGTGTATCGCATCGGTCCGGCCGGCGAGGTCGGTGGGAGCGCGCCGTCGGCGAGCGCCACCGCGGCGGCCAGCGGACCGGCCGGCGAGGTCGTGGAGATCACCGTGGGCACCGACAGCGGCACCGAGCTCCTCTTCGACCCGCCGGAGGTGACCGTGCCGGCGGGCGCCAGCGTCCGCCTGACGTTCAACAACGAGTCGACCGTGCCGCACAACCTCACCTTCGGCGACCCGATCAACGCCGCCACGGCCACCATCGTCGACCCCGGCGCCTCGGAGACGATCGAGTTCACCGCGCCGGAGGCCGGCGAGTACACGTTCACGTGCACGCTGCACCCCGGCATGGACGGCACGCTGGTCGTCGAGTGACCGGCACGCCGACTGCGTATCGGTCTGACACACGTACAACGTGGGTAGTCAACCGACCATGACCCGCTTCGGCTACGCCCTCAGCAGCGAGGAGCACTCCCCGGCCAACCTGGTGCGCAACGCCCGGCTGGCCGAGGAGGCCGGCTTCGAATTCGCGCTGATCTCCGACCACTTCCACCCCTGGACCGATGCCCAGGGCAACTCGCCGTTCGTGTGGACCGTGCTCGGCGCCATCGCCCGCGAGACCGCGTCGCTCGAGGTCGGGACCGGCGTGACCGCCCCCATCATCCGCATCCACCCGGCGATCATCGCCCACGCCGCCGCCACGACCGCCGACCTGTTCGAGGGGCGCTTCTTCCTCGGCGTCGGCACCGGCGAGAACCTCAACGAGCACATCTTCGGCGACGCCTGGCCGCGCTACGAGGTGCGACGCGAGATGCTCGTCGAATCGATCGAGATCATGCGCGGCCTGTGGGCCGGGGAGCTGTTCAGCCACAGCGGCGACTACTACGAGGTCTCGAACGCGCGGCTCTACACCGTGCCCGCCGACCCGGTGCGGATCGTGATCGCCGCCTCCGGGCCCGAG
>JAICQM010000207.1 GCA_025937875.1 Chloroflexota bacterium | reverse complement strand
GCCACGACGATGAAGGCCATCGACGAGCTGTTCGCCACCGTGGCCGCGCCGGATGACGTGGCGGCGTTCGTGGTCGAACCGGTGCTCGGGGAGGGCGGCTACGTCGTCCCGCCCGACGGCTTCCTGCCCGCCCTGCGCACCGTGGCCGACCGCCACGGCATCCTGCTCGCCGTCGACGAGGTCCAGTCCGGCTACGCCCGCACGGGGCGCTTCTTCGCCACCGAATGGACCGATGCCACCCCCGACATCGTGATCATGGCCAAGGGCATCGCGTCCGGGCTGCCGCTCTCCGGGATCCTGGCCGCGCGCGACCTGCTCGGTCGCTTGGCACCCGGCACCCACGGCGGCACGTACGGCGGCAACGCGGTCGCCTGTGCCGCCGCGCTGGCGACGCTCGACGTCATCGACGACGAGCGGCTGGCCGAGCGAGCGGCGGCGATCGGCACGCGGCTCATCGACGGCCTGCGCGCCGCGGCCGCCGGCAACCCGGCCGTGGCCGAGGTGCGGGGCCGCGGTGCGATGGTGGCCCTCGAGCTCGCCGATCCGGAGACGCTCCTGCCCCGTCCGGACCTCGTGAAGCGCCTGCTGGGCGAGGCGCAGGCGCGGAACGTGCTGCTCCTGAGCTGCGGCACGCACGGACAGGTCGTGCGCATCATCCCGCCCCTCGTCACGACCGACGCCGAAGTGGACCAGTCCATCCGGGTCATTGGCGAGGCACTGGCCGCCATGCAGGATGTAGCCTGACGCAGCAGCGCCGCCGGCAGCATGAGCGAAGGAGGACCCGTGAGCGGATCGGTCTGGATCGTGGACGATGAGCCCCTCATCCGGGCGGCCATGGTCGCCGTGCTCGAGGAGGTCGGCCATACCGCCGAGGGTTTCGGCGACGCCGAGTCCCTCTACACGCGCCTGGTGGCCGGGGACGCCCCGTCGTTGCTGATCCTGGACCAGATGCTGCCCGACGAGGACGGCGCCCAGGTCGTGCGCGCGCGGCGCGAGCGGCCGCAGTACCGCGAGATCCCGATCCTGTTCTGCACCGCGGTCAGCGACGAGGAGGCGGAGCGCCTCGCCGACCTCGCGCCGGTGATCCGCAAGCCGTTCGACTTCCGCGAGCTGGTCGAGTTCGTGGAGCAGCTCGTCCCGCGCCCCGGATCGGCTCAGCCGGCCGAGGCCGCGTCGGAGGACGGGACGGTCACCAGCCCGGCGTAGGCCGCCAGCACCGAGGCCGGCACCGGCACCAGCGGGGGCCGTGGCGTGAGCCGCGCGCGCGGGTCCGTCGTCTCCAGCTCCAGGCGTCCTGCCAGCCACGGCACGCAGCGCCGGCCCTGGCACTCCCCGAACGCGACGCGGGTGGCGCGCTTCAGCTGATCGACGGTCGCCCAACCGTTGCCGATGGCGCGGTACACCGTGTCGGCGCTGATCCCGCGACAGGCGCAGGCAAGTCCCTCGAGCTCGCCGCGGGCGGCAACCGGCTCGTCGCCCCCGAGCAGCGCCTCGAGCCGGCCGTCCGAGTCGGTGATGCGCAGCCGGGCCACCGTGACGAGGTACGGCGTCACCCGTGCGTCGTCAAGAAGCGCCGCGCGCAGGACGACGCGGTCTCCGTCGCGCCAGGCGTCGAAGACGGTGGCGCCCTCGAGCGCGGGCAGGTCGCCATTGCTGACCATCAGCTCATCACGCTCCACGACCACCACGGGGGCGACCTCGAGCGGCCGCCTGTCGGCGGCTCGGAGGCGCTCCCAGGACGGCACGCCGCTCACCGCAGGCGCCGGTAGCTGCTGCCGAACCAGATCAGCGGCTCGACCGATGCGTCGTAGCCGCCGGCCACGATCTCGCCGATGAACATGGTGTGGGTCCCGTGGTCGTAGCGGTCGGTGACGCGGCAGTCGAAGTAGGCGATCGCGCCGTCCAGGATCGGGGACCCGGACTCCGCCTCGTGCCACGCCGCGTCGCAGAAGCGGCGCAGCTTCTCGGCGCTCGTGGGCTGGGCGAAGCACTCGGCCAGCTCCTGCTGCCCGGCCGAGAGGATGCTGACCGCAAAGGAGTGGCTGCCCACGATCGCGATGTGGGTCTCCGAGCGGCGATTCACGCTGGCCATCAGCAGCGGCGGATCGATGCTGATGGTGGCGATCGCATTGGCCGTCATGCCGGCCAGCAGCGGTCCGTGGCGAGCCGCAACGATGGTGACCCCGGTGGCGAAGTGACCCATCATCGCCCGCAGCGCGCGCTGCTGGGCATCGGTCATCGGCGACTGGCGGTCACGATCGAGCGTGGTCTCCTCGGTCGCCATCGGTCAGCGGTAGCGCTCCAGGCGCTCCAGGATCCGGTTGGCGGTCGCCCACTGCTCGGCGGTGGCGGTAGGCCCGCGATGGAGATGGACGAGCGGCACCGCATTCCAGATCGGTCCGTCCTCGCGCGGGATGTGGATGGCGAGGTCGCCGCGGTCCAGCAGCGCCACGATCGTCGCCCCCCGCTCACCGCCCCGTGCCAGCGCTCGCTCCAACGTGCTGGCGAACTCCGCCGGCCCGCCGAACTCCACGCCGATGCGCATCGCGATCAGGCCGCTCGTCGGCGGCAGGTTGGCCTGCGGCTCGGCGCCGGGGTCGCTCATCGCAGGCCGATGGCGTCGACCAGCCACCCGAAGAACGTGAAGCTTCCGAGCACCGCGAAGCCCACGATCACCAGCAGCAGCACCAGGCCGATGGTGCTGGCCCAGCCGGGCACGCCGCTCCCGCGTCCGGGGGTCGGGACCGAGCCCGACGCGATGTACATCGCCAGCGCGTCGCCGTCGACGCGGACCTCGACCTCCTCGTCGAGCGGCATGACGAGCAGCGCCTCGCCGTCGCCGGTGCGGGTCGAGGCCAGCAGGGCGCGCGTCCGCTCGCCCTCGCGCACCAGCACCGCGGGGTCGCCGGCGACGTTGGTGACCGCCTCGGCGCGCATCGCTCCGCTGCGGCCGATGGGGAGCGGCGGTAGGTCGTTCTGCATGCGTCGCCGAGCATATCAGCCGCGCGAGCCGCATCGGCGCGAGCGTATATACGTATATACGATTGGCCGATGGATGCG
>JAICQM010000119.1 GCA_025937875.1 Chloroflexota bacterium | reverse complement strand
CGCGGCGTCGTCACCCAGCGCCTGCGCCTGCCAACCGCGGCGGGCGGCCAGAACTACGCATTCTTCCTCCAGAGCACGATCGCCGGCGCCGACAGCAGCTCGCTGAGCAGCGACGGCATCTACGTCTTCATGGGGCGCTTCACGACCCTCCTGCGCGAGGGCAGCGGCAGCTACTTCCCGACCGTCGGCGACCAGCTGGTGCTGCGCGGTCCAGTGGAGGAGTTCTTCAACCTCACCCAGCTCAACAACCCGCGCGTCGTGGCCGTCGAGCGCAGCGGGACGACCGCCGTCGACCTGGCGAAGGAGGTCCTCACGACCGAGGCAGAACCCGCCGACGAGCTGGACGACGCCAACCGCTACTGGGAGCGGCACGAGTCGATGCTCTTCCATCTCGACGCCGGCGCCAAGGTCGTCATGCCGCGCGACGTCTTCCCCGGCACGTTCGACGCCGAGGCCTGGGTCATCCGCGGCGACCACCCGCTGGCCGAGCGCGACGACCCCTATGCGCGCCGGGTCTTCCGTGACGTGCATCCGCTCGACGACATCGGTCCGGCGGGCAGCTTCGACAACGGCAACGGGATGCGCATCCTCCTGGCCAGCCACGGCCTGAAGTGGAACGCCGGCTCCAACACCGAGCTGCTCAGCCCCGCCCGCACGTTCGACACGGTGACCAACGCCCTCACCGGCGGCCTGACCTATACGTTCGGCAAGTACGGCATCGAGGTGCAGCAGCAGCTGGCGCTCGCCGCCGGGGCCGATCCGTACCTCAACGCGCCGCCGTCGGCGGCGGTCGCCGGGGCGGAGTACGCCACGAGTGACTACAACGTCGAGAACCTGTACGACTTCCGCGACGACCCCAACGACGGCTGCGACTTCGCTGACGACGAGGGCTGCGAGGGCGTCGATCCGCCGTTCGACTACGTGCCGCCCTCGGAGGCGGACTACCAGCACCACCTCGCCGACCTGGCCGGCCAGATCGCGGGGCCGATGCACGCGCCCGACATCCTGTTCATCCAGGAGGCCGAGGACCAGGACATCTGCCGGGTCGACGGCTCCACCCTGGCCTGCGGGACAGCCGACGACGCGGACGGCCAGCCCGACACGCTCCAGGACCTGGCGCTCGCCGTCAGCGCGCTGGGCGGACCGACCTACGCCGCCGCCTTCGACCGCGACGGCGCGGACGACCGCGGCATCATCTCGGCCTTCCTGTACCGGACCGATACGGTCGAGCTCCTTCCGGTCACCGCCGGTGACCCGGTCCTGAGCGCGACGACCGGCATCGACTACCCCGGCGCCCCGCTGCCCTACAACAGCGAGGTCAGCAATCCCAAGGCCGTCAACGCGGAGCTGCCGGCCGGCGTGCCCGGGCCCATCGACAACTGCGATGAGCCGGTCACCTGCGTCTTCACCCGTGACCCGCAGGTTGGCCACTTCCGCGTCTGGCGCGACGGGGTCGGGACCAGCACGTTCACCGACCTGTGGGCGCTGAGCAACCACTTCAGCTCCGGTCCCGACAACCGGGTCGGGCAGCGCACGCAGCAGGCGACCTACAACGCCGCCATCCTCGAGGCCATCCTGGAGGCCGATCCGGACGCGCGGTTCGTCACGGCAGGCGACTTCAACGTCTTCCCGCGACCGGACGACCCGTTTGCGCCGGGAGACAGCCGCTACCCGTCCGACCAGCTGGCCGCGCTCTACGAGGCCGGGCTGCACAACCTCTACGACACGCTCCTCGCCGAGGTGCCGTCGAGCGCGTACAGCTACGTCTTCCAGGGCATGACCCAGACGCTCGACATGCAGTTCGCCAACGACCGCCTGTTCGACGAGCTGGTCCAGGTCCGCGCGGCGCACCTCAACGCCGACTTCGCCGCCGAGTTCACCGGCGACGTGGCACGCGGGGCGTCGGATCACGACCCGCAGATCGCGCGCTGGTCGAAGGCGGTGACCGTGGAACGCCTCGGTGACCTGGTCGGCTATTTCGTGGCGAGCGGGGACGTGGACCCGGCCAAGGCGGGCCTCCTGTACCAGCGGCTCGAGCGGGCGGCGGCGTTCCTGGCCGCGGGGAACATGGATGCCTATCTGTCGCAGCTCGAGGCGTTCGGCGATCAGGCGCAGGACCTCTCCCCGCGCTGGATTGCCGATGAAGCGGCGGACGTCCTCGAGCGCGAGGCTGACACCGTCACGGCGCCCTGATCCCGACGGCACCTGACGGCCCCGGCCCTCGCGCCGGGGCCGGCTCGTGCCTCAGCGGCGCGCCATCGCGGCGAGGAGGCGCGTCACCAGGCGCACCACGACGAGCGCCGAGCGCTCGTTGACGTCGCGGTCGGGGACGAGCTCGGTGAAGGCGGCGCCCACGACCCGGCAGCGGGCGGCGGCGCCGGCCAGGACGTCGCTCGCCTCGCCGTAGCCGAGGCCGCCCGGCGACAGCCCGCTGACCGCCGGCAGGACCGATGGATCGAGGCCGTCGCAGTCGAAGGCCACGAACAGCGGCGCGTCGACCGGAAGGTGTTCCAGGAGCCACGCGACGCCGCGCTCGCGAAGCTCGCGCGCGGTGACGAGCAGGTTGCCGGCTGCACGCGCGTCGGCCACGTCGGCGATGCGGGCGCTCCCCACGCCGCGCAGCCCGACCTGCACGATGCGCGCGACGTGGCCCATCTCGGACGCGCGGCGCATCGGCGACGAGTACCCGTCGCGGACTCCCGCCACCTCGTCACGGAAGTCGAGGTGGGCGTCGACCTGGAGCACGGTCAGCGGCCCGTGTGAGTCCAGCGCGCGCAGGACGGGGATCGGCACCGAGTCGTCGCCGCCCAGCACGATGGGGGCGCTGCCAGCTCCAACGACCGCCCGTACCGCCGCCTCCGCGCGGGCCGCGTTGCCGGCGCCGTCGCTGGCATCGCCGTCAACGTCGCCGGCGTCGACGATGCGGAACGTGGAGCCGGGCGGCAGCATCGGTCCGTCGAGGTCGAAATCATGGTGCTCGACGAACCGCGCGAGCCGCTGCGAGCGCGCCCGGATGGCGGCCGGGGCGGCGGCACACCCGGCGGTCAGGCCCGGTGCGGGATACGGGACGCCGTGCGGGATGCCCAGGATCGTCGCGTCGGCAGCCTCCGATGGGCCGGCGGCGGGCAGGCGCAGGAAGGTATCGGTCATGGCGCGTTCGCGGTCCGGCAGTCGCGACACCGACCCACGACCGTCAGGTGCGAGAGGTCGACCGCGAAGCCGTGCGAATCCTCGAAGGCGGTCATCAGTGCCGCCGCCTCGTCCGACCCCAGCTCCCAGCTCGCACCGCAGCCGGCGCAGTGCAGGTGGCCGTGCTCGGGCTCGGGACCGACGTGGAACTCCTCGCGCCCGTCCGGCCCGTGGCCATGGCGCAGCAGGCCGATCTCCTCCAGGACGTCGAGGGTGCGGTACACCGTCGAGGGAATGGTCGCGGGGTCGCGGGCGCGGCAGCGTTCGATGAGCTCGGCGCCGGTCACGTGGCCCTGCGTCTCCGCCAGAACCTCGAGCACCGTGCGCCGCTGGGGCGTCCAGCGCAGGCCGCGCGCGCGCAGCTGGTCGCGGACCGCGGCGACCTGATCGGGTGGTGAACCGTTGCGGGCCATGGCTCGTAGTATAGGCAACACGTTGCTATTGCAACCTCTTGCAATAGGAGCGGGCGCGACCTAGACTGGTGACCTTCCCGAAGGGACTCCCGCCTCCATGACCCAGCTCCTGGCCCTCGCCGGCTTCGGCTTTCTGCTCGGCATGCGCCACGCGACCGATGCCGACCACGTGATCGCCGTCACGACCATCCTCAATCGCAGCCGCCGCTTCCTGCACGGCACGCTGATCGGTGCCCTGTGGGGACTCGGCCACACCATCACCGTCGCGCTGGTCGGCGTACTGATCATCGTCTTCAACGTCGTCATCCCGCCGCCCGTCGGCCTGGCCATGGAGTTCGCCGTTGCCCTGATGCTGATCGCCCTCGGCATCCTCAACCTCACCGGCGGGATGCGCTGGATCACCGAGCGCCTCACGCCGCCGGCGCCATTGCACGGCCACGAGCACGATCACCTGCATGCTCACGACGAGGCCGATGCGCCCCATCCCCACGGCCACGCGCACCTCCATGGTCACGGCACCGATCCCCGGCTCGACGACGGCCTGCTCGCCAGCATGGGCTGGTACCAGCTCGCGCGTCCCGTCGTCATCGGGTTGGTCCATGGCCTTGCCGGAAGCGCTGCGGTGGCCCTGCTGGTCCTGTCGACGATCCAGGACACTGGCACGGCGCTCGCCTATCTCGTCATCTTCTGTGTTGGCGTTTCGGCCGGCATGGCCCTGCTGACGACCGTCATCGGCCTGCCGTTCCTCATGGCCGGCGCCCGGTCCGAGCGCATCAACCGCTGGCTGACCATCGGATCCGGAGTCCTGTCGCTTGCGTTCGGACTGTTCCTCGCGTATGAGATCGGCATCGTGGGTGGCCTCTTCACCGGCGACTTCCACTGGGAGCCCGCGTAGGCCGCATTCAGCGCCCGCTCTGCGACCGATATTTCGGCCGTTTTCGGCATGAACGCCGGGTTGTGCTGCATTTGACCCATATATCGGTCGCTATCCCGCAGGAGGCCCGCACTTGGGCGGCGTTCGTGCTCAACAGTGACCGAAATATCGGCCATTCACCGCACGAACGGCCGCTGGTGCCGAATTAGACCGACATATCGGTCACGGGCGGGCTCCCCGCGCTCGATGCGCGGGGTACCGATGAGGGCCACGAGATTCCGGACGGGTGGCCCTCGGGTGCTCCCTCGCGCGGTCCCTGCCAAATTGCGCTGAGGCGCACGCAACTACGAGGCAGGGGCCGAAACGGACCTCCTGTCGGTCAATCGGTGCGCCGGGACGCACAGCGTGTGGCGAAACGATCTCGAAACCGGCCCTGCTTCGTAGTTAGATTGCGATGGAGCGCAAGCCGACCGCCGGAATTGGCACGGTGTGCCTCGGGGCGCATGCCCAGCTGACAGCCCCGGCACCAGCGGCGTGGCGACCGCGCGGCGTCGCGTGTGGTGTAATCGCGAGCGATCGCAGACCGAGACGAGGAGCGCAGACGAGCCGCATGGCGACCGAGACACAGCACGGAACGATGACCGGCGACGAGATGGTCGCGCTGACCAAGGAGCACACGCTCTTCGAGTGGAGCGCGCAGTCGAAGGTCGACCCCATTCCGGTTGCCGGGGCGAAGGGGTGCTACTTCTGGACGCCGGAGGGCAAGCGCTACCTCGACTTCAACAGCCAGCTGATGTGCACCAACATCGGACACGGACACCCGAAGGTGATCGAGGCGATCAAGGCGCAGGCGGAACAGCTTGCGTACGCGAACCCGTTCATGGCCACCGAGCCACGCGCGCGGCTTGGTCGGAAGCTGGCCGAGATCACGCCAGGCGACATCGACACGTTCTTCTTCACCAATGGCGGCGCCGAGGCGAACGAGAACGCGATCAAGATCGCGCGCTACTTCACCGGGCGCCACAAGATCCTCGCCCGCTACCGCAGCTACCACGGCGGCACCTACGGCGCCATCAGCCTGACCGGTGACCCGCGCCGTTGGGCCGCCGAACCGGGCATCCCGGGCGTCATCCGGGTGACCGACCCGTATCACGGCATCGCACGCGGGTGGGACACGGCCGACGAGGCGCTCGCGAACCTCGAGGAGGTGATCCAGCTCGAGGGTCCGAAGACGATCGCCGCCTTCATCCTCGAGACGGTCACCGGCACCAACGGCATCCTCGTTCCGCCCGACGGCTACCTCGAGGGGGTGCGCGAGATCTGCGACCGGTACGGGATCCTGCTCATCGCCGACGAGGTGATGGCCGGCTTCGGTCGCACCGGCAAGTGGTTCGCGGTCGACCACTGGGGCGTGGTTCCCGACCTCATCACGATGGCCAAGGGCCTGACCGCCGCGTACGTCCAGCTCGGTGCGGTGGGCATGCGGCACGAGATCGCGCAGCACTTCCGCGACAACGTCTTCTACGGCGGCCTGACCTACAACTCGCACCCGCTCGGCTGCGCGACCGCGCTGGCCACCATCGGCGTCTACGAGGACGAGGGGCTCATCGAGCGCGCGGCGCAGATGGGCGAGGTCATGCGCGGCCACCTCGACGCCCTGGCGGAGAAGCACCCCAGCGTCGGGGCGGTGCGCAGCATCGGCCTGTTCGGGATCGTCGAGCTCGTGCGCGACCGCGCCACGATGGAGCCGATGGCGCCGTTCAACGGGACCAGCGACGAGATGGCGGCGCTGGG
>JAICQM010000192.1 GCA_025937875.1 Chloroflexota bacterium | reverse complement strand
TGGCGTGGCCACGGCTCGTTCTCGGTCTCCCAGAAGGGCCGCGAGGTCAGGTACGGCGTGGGGTCAGGCTCGCCCTCCGGCGTCTCCCAGAACGGGCGGCGTTCCTGCCACGGCCAGCGCTCCGGCTCAGGCGCATCGGTTGCGTCCGTGCCGCCACTCCCACCGGCGTCCGTGCTCGAGGCGAGCGCATCCTGCTCCGGCCATTCGGGACGTGACGCATCCTGCCGCCATGGCGAGTCGTCGCGATCGTGCTCGTCGGTCACTCGGAAACCCCGCGTGGTGCGCGGCTAAGGCCCGCATCATAACGAAGGCCCACGACCACGATCCCGATCAGGACCAGGATCGTCCCGAGGACCAGCCGCACGTCCAGGACCTCGCCGAGGAAGGCGGTGCCGAGCGCCACGCCCACCACCGGAAACAGGTACGTGACCATGCCGGCCAGCGTGGCGCCGAGGCGGGCGATGAGGAAGAAGTAGCACAGGTAGGCGACGAAGCTGCCCAGGATGCCCAGCCACAGGACGGCCACGATCGTGTCGGCCTGGACGGGCAGGCGGAGTGGCCACTCGCTGACGATGGCCAGCGCCCACAGGTAGACCGCCGCGAAGACGAGCGTCCCGGCGGCGACGACGTACCGATGCGTCCGGTTCATGCGGTGCTTCGCATAGTTCGCTCCCAGCGCGTACGAGGCGGCAGCGACCACCACCGCCAGCGCGCCGACCAGGCCCAGCGGATCGCTGGTCAGCGCCAGCTCGCGGCTGGCGAGCAAGGCGGCGCCACCGAAGCCCAGGATGAGCCCGGTGACGCGCAGTGCCGTGACCGGCTCGGTGCGCAGCCAGACGCCGGCGATGACGAGGCTGAACAGCGGCATGAGCGAGTTGAGGACGGCCGCCGTGCCGGAGTCCACGTGGAGCTCGCCCCAGCTGATGAGGAAGATCGGCAGGCCGGCGTTGATCAGCCCCAGCACCGCCAGCGGAGCCAGCTCGCGCCAGGCGCGGGGCAGTGGCTCACGGATGACGGCGAGGTAGGCCAGCATCCCGAGCGCCCCCAGCGTCATGCGCTGGGCGACCAGCGTCGCCGGACCGATCTCGTCGAGCGCAATCTTGATCCACAGGAACGACGACCCCCAGATGAGGCCGAGCAGGAGGAAGACGGCCGGGGTCAGCCATCGGGGCAGCGAGGACATTCGCCCGAGGATAGCAACGCCGGCCCCCGGCGTCGCCCCGGCGGCCTACGGCAGCGGGGTCGGCGCGTCGGGCAGGCCGACGGCCGCGATCGCGTCGGCATCGACCTCGCCGGCCCCCAGCCGATCGACGAGCCAGCCGATGCGATCGGCGGTCGCGGCCGCGTCCAGCACGTGGCCGGCGTCGTAGGTCATGGCCGTCGCCCCATCCGGAGCGGCGGCCACGAACGCGTCGACGTCCGCCGGCACGACCACGTCGTCGCGCGTGCCGAACTGGAGGAGCAGCTCCTCGCCATCGGCCTCCGCCAGGACCGAGGTGGCGTCGTAGGGCGCCATGACGGCGAGGTACTGCTCCCACTTCTCAGGACCGAGCATGGTGGTGATCGAGGCCAGCCGGGTGTCCGCCACGCTGCGCAGGTACGCGGTCCATGACGGGCGGCCGGTGACCAGCACGAACGCGATCGGTCGATCGTCGACGGCGGCCAGGATGGCGCCGGTCGAGGCGCCCCACGAATGCCCCATGAACCCGACCCGCGCCGGGTCGACGTCCGCCTCGCCGACGAGGAGGTCGATCGCGGCCCGCAGGTCCACCACGGTCTGCTCAACCATCGCCGCCTCGTCGGCCGGCGCGAAGTAGTTGCCGGCCTCGCTGCCCTGCGAGTCACCGGCGCGCACCCAGGGCGCGTCGAGGACGACCGAGGCCACGCCGCCGGTGGCCATCGCCAACGCCTCGTCGAGGAGGTCGTCGCGATCGGTCTCAGAGCCGTGCAGGTACAGCATCCCGGCGAACGGCCCGTCGCCGGGCGGCGTCACCAGCCACGCGCTCGCCTCGCCGCCGCGCGGGCTCACGAAGCGCAGGTCGTCGATCGTCGTCCCGTCGTCGAGCGTCGACAGCCGCTCCAGCGCCGGCGTTCCGACACTCCCCGCCTGGTAGGTGTAGTCCGGGGTCGCGGGCTCCGGCACGTCGCTGCCCGCGATGGACGGAGCGCCCGAAGGGCTAGGATCGGTCGAGACGGCGCTCCCACCATCGCCACACGCGGCGGCGAGGAGGGCCAGGCCGGTGAGGCCGACGATGAGCACGCGTGCGGCAGGTCGCATAATGGTGGAAAATACTCCATCGATGGAAGAACGTCAATCGTCTGCGCCAGACGCGCCACGACCCGCCACGACGGCCGAGGCCCGCGCCCTGTCGCACCCCCTTCGGCTGCGCATCCTGCGGCTCGTCATCGACGAGGCGCTCACCAACCGCCAGCTCGCCGAGCGCCTGGGCCGGGATCCGGGGACGGTCCTCTACCACGTGCGACAGCTGGTGCGGCTCGGCTTCCTCCGTGCCGAACCGGTGCGGAAGGGCGACTCGGGCCACCTCGAACGGCCGTACCGAATCACCGGCAAGTCGTGGAAGCTGCAGGTCGAGCAGTCGCGCACCTGGTCGACCTCGGTGCTGGACGCGACCCGCGAGGAGGTGGTCGATGCCGGGCCGCGGTCGACCATCGCCGTTCAGCGCCTGGGCGTGCGCCTGACCGATGCCGACGTCGCCGCCCTCAAGCGCCGCCTCCACGCGGTGGCCGACGAGTTCGCGGCCCGCGACAGCCCGGATGGGCGCCCGGTGTCGCTCCTCCTCTTCGCCCACCGGCGGCGCGAGTAACATCGAGGTCATGACCATCCGCGTCGCGGCCTGCCAGATCGATCCCACCATCGGCGAGGTGGAGCGCAACCTCGAGCGCATCGGTAGCGCGGTGGGCGAGGCGGCGACGGCCGGAGCGCGCCTGGCGGTTCTGCCCGAGGCCGCCATCACCGGCTACGCGTTCGACTCCGTCGACGAGGCGCTGCCGGTCGCGCGCCGGGCGACCGCGATCGGGCCCGGACGGCTGGCTGCCATGGCCGCCGAGCACGGCATCACGATCGTGTGCGGGACGCTGGACGCGGAGGGCGACGAGGTCTACAACGCCGCCCACCTGGTGACCGCGACGGGCCGGCACCTCGTGTACCGCAAGATGCACCTGCCCTACCTGGGGATCGACCGCTTCGCCACGCCGGGTCCCGAACCGCCGTTCGTGGTGGAGATCGACGGCCTGCGCATCGGCATCCTCATCTGCTACGACCTGCGCTTCCCGGAGGCGGCCCGCGTGTGCGCCCTGGAGGGTGCCGACCTCATCTGCCTGCCCACCAACTGGCCGGTCGGCGTCGAGTTTCATCCCGACCTGTTCGCGCCCGCCCGCGCGGCCGAGAACCATTGCTACCTGCTGGCCGCCGATCGCGTGGGGACCGAGCGCGGAACGACGTTCCTGGGCCGCTCAGTGTTCGTCGACCCCGACGGGCAGCGCGTCGGGATCGCCTCCGATACCGACGAGGAGCTCCTGCTCGGCGAGGTGGACGTGGCCGC
>JAICQM010000246.1 GCA_025937875.1 Chloroflexota bacterium | reverse complement strand
GGCACCTGGACCACCAGCCCGGTCTCCAGGGTGGCGGCCTTCTTGGCGCCGGTCGCCGTGTCGCCGGCGAAGCCCGGATCGGTCTGGGTCACCGTCAGGTCGACGGTCACCGGCAGGTCGACGCCCAGGATCTCGCTCTCGTGGCTCGAGACGAAGACGTCGGTGTTCTCCTTGAGGTACTTCGCGTCGTCGCCGAGCAGCGCGCCGCTCACCGCGAACTGGTCGTACGTCTCGTTGTCCATGAAGTGGAACGTGTCGCCATCGGTGTAGAGGTACTGGACCCGGCGCTGCTCGACCCGCGCCCGCGGCCAGCGCGTGCCGGCCTGGAAGGTGCGCTCGATGATGTCGCCCTTCCGCACGTTCTGGAGCTTCATGCGGACCTGGGCCGAGCCGCGGGCCATCTTGATGTGGGTCCAGTCGAGGACCTTCATGAGCTGCCCGTCGAGCTCGATGATGACGCCCTTCTTGACGTCGCCGGTGCTGATCAAGTCGTCGTGTTCCCTTCGTGTACCGATGCCGTTCGCCGCTCAGGATAGCCCCCGACGGCGCCGCCTGGATCGACGGGTGGAGGCCGTGGGCATGCGTTTGCCGGACAGGCACCTATCGGCCGCTGAATGGCGGAATGTGCCCGGGAGGCAGGGGCTGGGCAAGCGGAAGGCGCGGAGCCTGGCCGTCGGCTACCTGGGAGGCAAGATCGGCCACTGAGTCTCCGTTACCTGCCTCCCCGGCAAGGCCGGACGAGGGGCCTAGAGGACGATGGGCTCGCGCGGGGAGCTCGTGAGGAGCCTAGGGCCCTGGTCGGTGAGGACGACGAGGTCCTCGATCCGGATCCCGGTCACCCCGGGCAGGTAGACGCCGGGCTCCACGCTGAAGACCATCCCCGCGCGCAGGGGCTCAGCGTATCGCACCAGGAACGGGTCCTCGTGGGTGTCGAGGCCGATGCCGTGGCCGAGCCCATGGCCGAACGCCTCGCCGTAGCCGGCCTGACCGATGACCTCGCGCGCGGCGGCGTCGACGTCGGTGCCGCTGACCCCGACTGCGGCGACCTCCAGGGCGCGCGCCTGCGCCTCGCGCACCAGCTGGTGGATGCCGCGCACCTCGTCGCTCACCTCTCCCACGAACAGCGTCCTGGTCATGTCGGACCGATACCCGTCGACCTGCGCCCCGAAGTCGAGCAGCAGGACGTTGCCCGCCTCGACGGTCGCGTCCGAAGGGCGGCCGTGCGGCATGGCGGCGCGCGGCCCGGCCAGGACGAGCGGCTCGAAGGCCAGCGCCTCCGCCCCGTTGGTCCGCAGCCACGCCTCCAGCTCCCAGGCGACCTGGGCCTCGGTCATGCCCGGCTCGATCCAGCCCAGCAGGTGGTCGAACGCCGCGTCCCCGAGCGCGCAGGCGCGCTCGATCGCCGCCACCTCGTCCGGCTCCTTGACGATGCGTAGCTCGCTGAGCAGAGCGTCGGCGTGGCGCAGCTCGAGACCGGGTGCCGTCTCGGCGATGCGGGACGCGTCGGCGTGGCTGATGGCGGCCGCCTCCAGTCCCACGTGCAGCGCCTCGCGCGCCACCAGCAGCTCGGGGAGCAGCTCGTGCATGCGTCGCTGCCCGGCGGCGACGACCGTGTACCCGGTGGCCTGCGCTTCCGCCTGCTCGACGTAGCGCGAATCGGCGCAGATGAGCGCCTCTTCCGCCGTGATCAGCAGCGTCCCGCTCCAGCCGGCCGTCGCCCGCTCGCCGCGGCCCAGGACGAAGCCGGCGAGGTGGCGGATGGCGGCCTCCGACGACACCACCACCGCGTGCAGGTCCGCGGCCGCCATCTCGGCGCGCAGGCGCGCCAGCCGCGCCGCCGTGGGCGTCCTCACACCCCGGCGCACTCCTGCGACGCCTTCGCCACGTTGGCGTTGTGCTCGTCGTTGGTGCGCGCGAAGTAGTGCGAGCCATCGCGCACGCCGTTCGGGCAGCCGGCGACGAAGTACAGGTAGCCATCGGCCAGGTTCGCGTCCGCCACCGCCTGCAGCGAGGACGTCCGCGGTGCGGCGATCGGTGACGGCGGCAAACCGGGATTGAGGTAGGTCTGGTACCCGGCCAGCTCCTCGGGGAGCACGACCTCGCTGCCGCCCACCGTCAGCTGCGGCCACCACTCGAGGTCTCCCCAGGCGTCGACCGGCGCGGCGCCGTGCTCGGCGGTGGCGAGGCCGTACTGGAGCGTGGGATCCGCGTTGAGCAGCCCGTTGGTCTGGCCGT
>JAICQM010000146.1 GCA_025937875.1 Chloroflexota bacterium | reverse complement strand
TCCGAATGCAGGATGAGCCTGATCTGCTCGTTGACCGGCAGGACCATCTCGGGCGGCTCGGCCGCCGTCCCGGTGATCGCGTAGTCGTTGTCCGGATCGGCGTCGTCGTCGAGATAGCGGAACGTCCACTGCCACTGGAAGCCGTCGACCTCGACGGTCACCGCAGGCTCCACATCACGGGCCTCGACGGTTGCCAGCGTGCTCAGGCTGAACACGAAGATCATCAGGACGATCGCCGACGGGATGGCGGTCCAGATGATCTCGACCAGGTTGTTGCCGTGCAGCTGCTGCGGCAGGCGGTCGTCGTGGCGCCGGTAGCGCAGGACGGCGTAGATGATGAACCCCTCCACGCCCACGAACACGATCGCCGCCAGGGCCAGGACGAAGAGGTAGAGGCCGAACGTGGCGTCCGCCTGGTCGGTGACCGGATCCGGCGGCAGCAGGCAGCCGCCGAGGCCCAGTGCCAGCAGGACCAGGAGACCGATGCGGGCCGGCGTGCGCCAGCCCGGGCTCGTGACCGTTCCTCGCATCAGCTCGTTGTGAGGCTCCTCAACCGAATGGGATCGCACTGCGCAGACCGAGCGCGTCTCGTTGAACGGCGCGCGCGGCCAGCCGAGGCTGTCGAGCGGCACGGGCCTCATTGTACCGATGCGTCCACGGCGGCGCAGCCCTCGCGCCGCCGGGGCCGGACGGCGCGTCAGCCGACCGGCTGACCCATCACGCAGGCCGCTTCGTCGCCGGGCAGCACCGGGCGCACCATCACGCTGTACCGATGTTCGCCGCTCGTGAAGCGGGTGAGCTGATTGGCCTGGGCCAGCGCCTCGTACCAGGCAGCCGCGTCGTCACCGCTCACCACGCCACAGCGCGCCGGATCGAGGAGCGGGAACGGCTCGCCAAACGTGGCCGGATCATCATCGGTCGGCCACGCGACCTCGGGACGCGGGATCCCCGAGTCATCGGGGGGCTCGTCGTCGGTATTGGTCACCAGCAGGCGCAGCGCTTCGGCCTGGTGGGGGTGCCACTGCGTCTCTTCCCAGGCAGAGGCGGGGACCAGCTGGTCGATGGCGTTCAGCTGCTCGGCCAGCGGGGCGAGGGCCACGTGGGCCTGGCGCTCACGCTCGGGCAGGCCCGGGGGAGCCAGATCCGGCTCCAGGACCGACCCCAGCGCTCCCACCTTGACCACGACCTCGCGGTCGTCGGCGTGCATCGTGAACACGGTCATGGTGCCGTCGATGGCCATCGCCTCCTCGTTGAAGGTGGCGCTCTCGACGAAGAAGCCGGTCTGTGCGACCCGCTCCAGGACGAGCTGCAGGCCGGCCTCGCTGAGGCGACGGCTCATGACCGCCGGCAGCGCCGGGCCGGGGAAGATGTCGATCTGCGCGCCCTGCGTGATGACGGTGCCATCGCCGGCAATCGTGATCATCGGCAAACCGGTGAAGATGGACTCGACCGGGACGAAGCCGCCCTCGGAGCCGATGCTGAACACGAGGTCCCCCGCCCCCGTCGGATGGGCGATCCCGTCTCCGTCCGGCTGGCCGGTGGCGCCCGGGCTGCCCCCCGGCCCGGACCCGGTGCAGGCGGCGAGGAGGATGGACGTTGCGGCGGCCATGGCGAAGGCCGCACGAGCTCGGGTGCTGCGTGTCATGGCGCTCTGACGCCGCGAGGGCAGGGTCGGTTCCAACGCTCCACAATGGCCACGATGCAGCGGCTCCATATCGCACCGGTCGCGGCGCTCGCGTTGCTCCTCGCTCTCCCCGCGGTGGCGATGGCGCACGGCGCGGTGACGCCCAGCCCCACGTTCCCCGGCGTCCTGTTGGCCTGGCGCTTCGACCCGCTGGTCATCGGCGGGCTGCTCGCCACGGGTGCCGCCTACCTGTCGCTGGCCCGATCGGTCGGTGCCGCCCATCCGGGCAACCCGCCGCGGCATTGGCGGACCGCGGCCTTCCTGGGCGGACTGGGTGCGATCGCCGTCGCGCTCCTGTCCCCCATCGAGGCCTACGAGGGCGTGCTGTTCAGCGTGCACATGGTCCAGCACCTGCTGCTGGAGCTGGTCGCCGCGCCCCTCCTCCTGCTCGGGGCTCCCGTCACGCTGGTCCTGCGCGCATCGTCGCAGGCGTGGCGGCGTCGCCTGCTCCGCCTCCTGCACAGCCTGCCGATGCGGATCCTCAGCTTCCCGCTGCTGGCGTGGCTCCTCTTCGCCGCCGTCAACTGGGGCTGGCATTTCTCGAGCCTGTATGACGATGCGCTGGAGAACGTCGCCCTGCACTACGTCCAGCACGCGAGCTTCGTCGGCGCGGCGCTGCTCTTCTGGTGGCCCGTGATCGGCGCCGACCCGTCGCCGTGGCGTCTCCCGCGCCCGGTCCGCCTCTTCTACCTGTTCCTGGCCATGCCCCAGAACTCGTTCCTCGGCGTCGCGCTGATGAACGCCGGCGCGGTCCTCTATCCGCACTACCTGACCAACCTGCGGGCATGGGGCCCGTCACCCCTCGACGACCAGGCGCTCGGCGGCATCCTGATGTGGGTCGGCGGCGACGTCGCCTTCCTGGTCGGGATGGGGCTGGTGGTGGCGATGTGGGTGCGCGAGGAGGATCGTCGCACGGCGCGCCTCGATGCGCGCCTCGATGCCCAGGGCCGCTGACCTCCGCCTACGACAGCGGCAGTCGCACCAGGGTGTCGGCCGCCACCGCGGCGAACAGGAGGGTCAGGTACGTGATGCTGAAGCGGAACAGACCGATGGCCGCCGCCCCGCTGCCCGCATCGCGCCGGATGCGCAGCGCGTAGAGCACGAACAGCGCGCCGAGGGCCAGTGCCGCGGCGAGGTAGATGAGGCCCATGCCGGCGGCCGGGAGGAGCAGCAGGCTGACCGCGACGAGCAGGACGGTGTAGATGACGATCTGGCGCGCCGTCTCAGCCTCGCCCCGCACGACCGGGAGCATCGGGACGCCGGCGGCCGCGTAGTCGCCGCGGTATCGCAGGGCGAGCGCCCAGAAGTGCGGCGGCGTCCAGTAGAAAACAATGCCGAACAGGATCAGCGCCGGCACGTCGACGCGTCCGGTGACGGCCGCCCAGGCCACCAGGACCGGCACGCAGCCCGCCGCGCCACCGATGACGATGTTCTGCGGCGTGGTCCGCTTGAGCCACATCGTGTAGACCCCGACGTAGAAGGCGATCGCGCTCGTCGACAGCAGCGCCGCCAGCAGGTTGACGGTGATGGCCAGGTAGGCGAACGAGACGGCGCTGAGACCGATCCCGAACACCAGCGCCTGGCGCGTCGTCACCGCGTGCTTGGGCAGGGGACGGTGGCGTGTGCGCCGCATGATGTCGTCGATGTCGCGGTCGAGGACCTGGTTGAGGGCGTTGGCGCCGCCGGCGGCCATGGTGCCGCCGATCAGCACGTTCACCATCAGCCAGACCGATGGGATCCCGCCCTGTGCCAGGACCATCGTGGGCAGTGTCGTGACCAGCAGCAGCTCGATGATCCGTGGCTTGGTCAGGGCCACGTAGGCGCGCAGCGAATCGCCGATGCCGCCCGGATCGCTGGCCCGGGCGTCCGCACGCGCGACGGCACGGACCGCGTCATGGCGAAGCCGGCGGACTGACAGGTACAGCCAGACCGATATCCCCCACAGCCCGGCCCCGACCGCCAGATGCGGCACCACGAACCACGCCGAGAGCTGCGACCAGACGTTGGCGGCCCCCAGCGCGACCTGGACCACGACCAGGAGCAGGGCGACGGTCGCCAGGCGGCGGGGAAGCGGCAGATCGGTCGTGCGCCGCACGCGCCACCAGGTCAACAGGACGAGCGCCACGACCAGCATCGCCAGCGCGCGGTGCGCGAACTGGATCACCTGCTCGCTTGCCGCCATCGCCGGAACCAGCTGGCCATCCATGAGCGGGAAGTCCGCGTAGGCGAGGCCGGCGTGATGACCGGTGACCCACGACCCGAGGAGCATCTGGGCCAGGACCGCGACGGCGGTGATGCCGACCAGGCGCAGCAGGCCACGGTCCGCGGGACGTGGCGGCATCGGTCCGTGCGCGGCTCGCTCGGCAATGAAGATCGTGGCCGCGAAGACGGTGAGGGCCATGGCCAGGTGGGCGGTCACGAGCTCCGCGGCGAGCTGCTCCATGACCACCGTGCGGCCCAGGATCGACTGCACGATCACCAGCACCCCGGCCGTCACGGCGCCGGCCAGCAGGGGGAGGTCGCGCCGCTTGTCACCGCTGGCCAGGGTCCAGATTCCGACGATCCCGACCAGGGGTCCCACCGCGATCGCCGCGATCAGGCGATGGGTGTGCTCGATCCACGGCTGGAGCTCGGCCGCCGGGATCCAGTCGTTGAACGCGAAGCACCCGGGCCAGTCGGGACAGGCGAGGCCCGAATCGGTCGCCCGCACCAGCCCACCGGCACTGATGAGCACGAAGGTGGCGACGGCCGCAGCCAGGGCCAGGGTCGCGTAACGGGTCAATCGGTCCTCCGGGCGCGCCGTGACGCGCGTCGCGCGCAGCCTCGCCTCGGTTGCACTCAGGTTGGGTGGGCGAACCTGATCATACCCACGTGCCGCGAATCCGTCAGGTTCCGAACGGGCGGCTTGCCGTTCACTCCGCTCACTCGGTGCGCCCCCGCGCACATCGTGATGATTCGCGCGTCCCGCTTGCGCCCCAGCGCATCAACTACGAAGCAACCCCCGTTTCGCGGCTCGTTTGCCCCACGTCGTGCGGCCCGGCGCATGGATTGGGCACCAACAAGCCCCAAATCGGCCTTGCCTCGTAGTTGCGTGCGCCCCGGCGCACATCGGCCCGGCTGTCAGCACCAGCTCGTGGAGCACGAACTCTCACGACACACGGCTCGTGGAGCACGAGTGACTGCTGACACCGCGCCAGGGAGCTCCCGGGGGCCAGCCGTCCGCATCCCGTGCCGCCCTTCGGTACCCCCTCGGGTCGCTCACTCCGTGCACGGCGGCGCACCTCCTGGCGATTCGCGCGCCGCGCGTGCGCCCCCGCGCACGCAACTACGAAGCAGGCCCGGTTTGGCCGGTCGTTCGCCCCACGCTGTGCGTCCCGGCGCACGGATCGACCCTCAGCACGCCCAT
>JAICQM010000089.1 GCA_025937875.1 Chloroflexota bacterium | reverse complement strand
TCCAGCCGGATCATCCGCACCCGCTTCCCCCGCGCCACCACCACCTCGTTGAGGCAGGCGTGGCGCTCCTCGATCCCCTCTGGGCGCTTGACGGTGGCCGCGATCCGGAACCGGTCCTCGATCCCGTAGTCGTTGGCCAGCACCTGGTCGAGCGCACGTTCGAGGCCATCGGTCTCGACCTTGGCCAGGAAGCCGACCCGGCCCAGGTTGACGCCCAGCACCGGCACCTGCGCCTCGCCGATCGCGTTGGCCGCTCGCAGGAACGTGCCATCACCACCGAGCACGCACACCAGGTCGGTTCGGTTGGCGCATTCGCGACCGATGACCTCGCGGTCCTCCGCCTTCGCATCCCACGCGTCGACCCCGTGGGCGGTGCACCACGCCTGGGCGCGCGCCAGCACGCCGGGCGCCTCGTTGTCATACGGGTTGATGACGAAACCGATGCGCCGCAGCCCGCTCATTCCGCCTCGTCCCGGCTCCCCAGGGTGCGGGCGATGGCGTCCACCTGGGCCCGCAGGGCCGCCAGCTCGGCGGCGAGGTCCGGCCCGCTGGTGGCCTCCGCCACCGCCGCATACGACCGATCCAGCCCGGCCGCTATCATGGCCCGCATCAGGCTCGACGGGCTCACGCCACGCGCGCGTGCCGCGGCCTCGACCCGCTCCAGCAGCGCGTCCGGCATGCGCAGGCTCACGATCTGGCGCATCGTGTCCGACGCCGGGTCGTGGATCGGCGGCTCGATCGTCTCGAGCCCCTCGAAGCCGACCGAGAGCTGCTCGACCTCGGAGGCGCGGGTGCCGCGGCGTCTCATAACGTGGCGCATCGTAATACGCGGGTGCGTTGGGGCGCGGCGTCGCAGTGTTGCGCGTCGTGCGGTGGCACAGGTGATCGTGGGCCCCGTGGCACACGTCATCGTGGCCCAACCCGCCCCCCATGCAAGCAAAGCGCGCTGGTCGGGCAGTACGACGGTCGCACGGTGTGTCAATTCCGCCACGTTGCACACAAGGCCACACTGCTGGCCCGTGACAGCCCTTCCGCGGGCCGGCAGCGCGGATAGGTTGCATGGGCGGCGAGATAGGCCACGGTGTCGGACGGCGAGGGGCATCAACGGGCGATCTGCTACGTGACCACGCCCGGTCCGAATCCCCGGTCCCACTGGAAGCCATCCTCCATGGTGACCTCCGCGACCCCCTCGGACTTCAATCGATCGAAGGCGCACGGGGCATCGATCAGGCATCTGACGACCACCGTGGCCGGCTTCCCGTGGCCCGGGGGATACGACGTGAGGATGTCATCCACGATCTGGCCGCAATATGACTGGTCGACATCCACCCACGTCAAGATTGCGGAGAGCCGCGCCACGCGTCGGCCCGGGTTTCGACTGACTCCCGTTCGCTGCTCCAAGCAGAGACCGCTAAGGGCTTTGGTAGGTCACCGCAAGACGCAACGATCGCGCATACAAACTGGTCCACGGTAACGGCCCAGCAAAACTTGACCAAGAGTGCCCAATCCCGCGCCTACGCGACGTCTCACAGCCGTCGCTGCCTTACTCACCCAAGCCGGCGATGCCCTGCTAGGTGCCCACTTGTGGACCGAAGCCTTGCTCCCAGACGAAGCCATCCTCCATTGTGACTACAGCGATCCCTTCCGACTCCAATCGGTCAGCGGCACATGGTGGATTCGTGCGGCATCTCACGACGACCGCTTCAACCTCTCCGTGGCCTGCCGGAGGCGACGCAAGCAGGGTGACCACGATTTCATTGCAGTACCCCGACTCAACCTCGACACAGCTGATCTCAGGCCCGGTTGGCGTTGGAAATAGGAGCTCGCAGCCAGCCGTGAGGAGGAGCGGGCAAAGCAGAAGCAGCCATCCGACTCGCCTCACTCTATGGACTTCGCAACTAGGGCGACAACATCCTTGAAGCGTTCATCGGCGAGGGCCTGCAGGTAATCAGGTAGGTCGGCACCTGGCGCGATATCCACGAACCCGTTGTTATCGAAGAGCACAGCGCGAGGAATGATCGGCATGAAATAGTCGCGCTCCGCAGCTTGGCGTGCTGGCGACATGCCAGACCGCACAGCGATGACGGCCTTGCTCCGCAGGAAGAACAGGCCCCGGTCCGATGGCAGTCGATGATTCAATTCGACTACGTCTTGCGCTCTATCACCCCCGGGCATCTGGAGTTCGAGGATGAAGTCGTGCGCTGGGAGGGATCCACCCAGAACGGATTCGACTTCAACCGTCGCCGCGGCGTAGTGGATGACGTCAATGCTTGGATCCCCGAACTCGCGACCGGGGTCCGCGCGGACTAACCTCCCGACGAGTACGAGGTCGGAAGCCCGCGCCATCTCCGCGAGCGAACTAAAGCGCTCAGCCGCGATGGCGTGTGGTGGCCCGAGGTATTGCCAGACAGACTCGGCTCGCTCTGGGCCCGCAGTGGCTGCCGCCGACGCGACTATCAGCCCTGTGACCAAGGCGATAGCCCTGTTACGGTCATGATAGGACGCCCCATAGCACCGCAAGCCTAGTAGTAGTTGTTTAGCTCGGCGGTGTCAGTGCCGTCGAGGTTCGTTGGGCCGTTGGGAACGTCCGGAATCATGCACGACGACGTATTCGACGCTCTATGCCACAGCCCGAGGGTGTGACCCATCTCGTGGCATGCCATGTAGGCACGACTGCCGGCGTCAATCCAGTAAGACTGAACAGCCGCGTTTAGATTGAATCTCAGATACTGGAACTTGCACCACCGGTCGCCATGTGCATTGGTTCCTTGCGGCGCCCAGGTCGGACACTCAACCCATCCGGCAACGTTGGTGATGCCATAGTCATCGTCAAGCACCTGAACATCGGTGCCAGAGTTCTGCGTGAGACGGACCATCGTCAGGTCCGTCGGACCATAGTCGCCATTCATCGTATTGATGATTGCGTTCGTGTAGCCGGTCCCGACAGAGATGAGGTAGACGTAATGTGTTGAGTTGTCGCCGACCGAGATGCAGTTTCGTGGCGTTTGCCCAGGTGGGTCGCCACATGTTGAGGAGCCGAAGGTCACAAGATGGTCGGCAAGCACCGGCCTTGACACACCAACCGCCAGGACTGCGATCAGGATCGCGGCGACGAGGGGAACAAGCGCGTGCTGGCGGGTGTGTTCGATGGCCATCGACGGAACCTTCTCCGTTATGCTTTCCGCGAATGCCGTTCATCAGGAACCATACGCCAACCGCCAAGGGTCCTTGGTCCCGGGGTCACATGCGATGTGTCGCATCTAGGACCGATGGCCAAATGCGCTAGACGCGAGTTAGTATCGCTGGACCCGAGTTAGTATGGGGTGAGGGCTGCGCGAAAGCGGCCGGCCCCGCTCGCGCCGAAATTCCATGCGCACGGGGCGGATACGGGTTCACACCACAACGGCGACGACTGCCTCCCAGTCCTCCGCCAGAGTCTTCCGTTCAAGCAGCACCAGGAATTCGACGTTGCCGTCGCCGCCGGTGATCGGCGAGCGGGTGAGCGCGACCGGGGCCAGGCCGGCGGCGGCCGCATCGGTCTCCAGGCGCAGGAGCACGTCGGCCCAGACCGATGGATCCCGCACCACCCCACCCCGCGGCACGGCCTCGCGGCCGGCCTCGAACTGCGGCTTGACGAGGGCGATGATGCGCCCGTCATCGGTCAGCAGGGAGGCGACGGCCGGCAGCACCAGCGCCAGGCTGATGAACGAGAGGTCGAGCGTGGCAAGGGCCACCGGCTCCGGCAGCGCGGCGAGGGTGCGGAGGTTGGTGCGCTCCATGCTCACGACCCGTGGGTCGCGGGCCAGGCGATCGATGAGCTGGCCACGGCCCACGTCGACGGCGTAGACGACGCGCGCGCCGCGGGCCAGCAGCACGTCGGTGAAGCCGCCGGTCGAGGCGCCGGCGTCCAGGCAGGCCATGTCCAGCGGGTCGACCCCGAACGCGTCGAGCGCGTGCTCGAGCTTCTCCCCCGCCCGGCTCGCCCAGCGTGGACGTGCGACGAGACTCACCGGCGCGTCTTCCGGGACCAGCTGGCCCGGCTTCAGGACGCGGTTGGGCGCGCCGGCGAGCTCGACCTCGCCGGCCAGGATGAGGGCCTGGGCGCGGGTGCGCGACTCGACCAGGCCACGCGTGACGAGGAGCTGGTCGAGCCGAACCCGAGCCATCTAGCTCGCTGCGGCCACCCTGGTGCGCGAGCGACGCGGGCGGGCGCTGGCCGGCAGGTCGCCGAGCGCCTCGCGGACCTGGGCCAGGATGCCATCGGCATCGATGCGCTGCTGGTGCCGCAGGTCGTCGACCGCGCCGTGATGCACGAAGCCCTCGGCCAGGGCCACCTTGTGGAGCGGCACGTGGACGCCGGCGCGGTTGAGCGCATCGAGCACCGCGTCGCCGAAGCCGCCCATGGCGGCCGACTCCTCGGCGGTCACCACCAGCCGCTTGCCGGTGGCGTGCTCGGCCAGCAGCGCCTCGTCGAGCGGCTTGGCCCAGCGGGCATTGATGACGGTCGCCTCGAGGCCGTCCTCGGCGGCGACCGCATCGGCGACCCGCAGCAGGCGCTGCACGATCGGCCCGAAGCCGGCCAGGAGCAGGTCGTCGCCGGTGCGCAGCACCTCGCCACGCCCGATGTCCAGGGCCGTCCCCTGCCGGTCCGGCAGGTCCTCGCCCGCGTCGCGCGGGTAGTGCAGGGAGATCGGTCCGTCGTGGGTGAAGGCAGTCACGACGAGGTCGCGCAGCTCCAGCTCGTCCTTCGGCGAGCCGATGATCAGGTTCGGCAGCGAGCGCTGCGCGGAGAGGGTGAACATGCCCTGGTGGCTGGTGCCGTCCTCGCCGACCAGGCCGGCACGGTCGATGGCGAGCAGCACCGCGGCGTCGTTCTGGCACACGTCGTGGACGAGCTGGTCGTAGGCGCGCTGGCTGAACGTGGAGTAGAGGGCCACGACCGGCCGCATGCCGGCCAGTGCCAGGCCGGCGGCCATCGCCACCGCGTGCTGCTCGGCGATCCCGACGTCGAAGGTGCGGCGCGGGAAGCGCTCCTCGAAGTGCGACAGGCCGGTGCCGGTGGGCATGCCGGCGGTGATGGCGCAGATGCGGTCATCGGTCTCGGCGAGGCGCACCAGCTCCTCGACGAACGTCTGGGTGTAGGTCTTGGGCTTGCGGCGCGGGGCGTCGGCGGCGGGCACCGGCTCCTCGGTCGGGTCGATCTGGGTCAGGTCGACCGGCGGCAGCGAGGCGCCGTGGAAGCTGATGCTGTCCCGCTCGGCCGGCGCGTAGCCGCGGCCCTTGATGGTCTTGACGTGGACGAGGACCGGCGCCGGGATGGCGAACGCCTTCTCGAACGCGTCCTCCAACTCCTCCCGGTCGTGGCCGTCGAGGACGCCGATGTACGTGATCCCCATGTCCTCGAAGAACCCGACGTTGCGCCCCGCCCAGCTGCGCTTGAAGCTCTCCTTGGCCCAGGCGGCGACGTCGAAGGCCGCCTGACCGATGACCGGGATGCGCGGCAGGGCCCGCTTGCTCGCCTCCTTGGTCTCCTGGTAGGCGCGCGACAGGCGCAGCTTGTTGAGGCGTGTGGAGAGGCCGCCGACCGAGGGGCTGATGCTCATCTCGTTGTCGTTGAGGACGATGAGCAGCTGGCTGCGGCAGTGGCCGAGGTAGTTGAGCGCCTCGAACGTCAGGCCGCTCTGGATGGCGGCGTCGCCGACGCACACCGCCAGGCGCTGCTTGCGAGCTGCGGAGCCGCGGGGAGCGAGGTCGCGCGCCGCCGCCAGGCCCACACCGATGCTGACGCCGGTCCCCGCGTGGCCGCCGTCCATCACGTCGTGCGGCGACTCGCTGCGGCGCGGGAAGCCGCCGATCCCGTCCACCTGTCTGAGCGTGTGAAACCGGCCGGAGCGACCGGTGAGCAGCTTGTGGGCGTAGGCCTGGTGCCCGGTGTCCCACACGATCCGGTCGCGCGGCGAGTCCATCACCCGGTGCAGCGCGAGCGTGATCTCCACCGCCCCCAGCGAGCTGGCGAGGTGCCCGCCGGTGTCGTGGACGGTGCGGACCATCTTCGCGCGCAGCTCGGTGGCCAGCTGCTCCAGCTGTGCCGCGTCCATGCCGCGCAGGGCGGCGGGATCGGTCAGCGATTCGAGGATGGGCACGGACGTATACGGCTCCGGTAGCAGGCGATGCCCGAGTATAGACCGATCGCGCCGGATCCCCGTTGCGGCCGCCCGAGGGCATCGTGCCGTAATTGCCGAGCCTGGCACGGTATCCGACGCGCCGGCTCCGATTGGGCGTGCTGGCTAACGTGCCTCACACACAGATTGGGTCAGGCTGCCCTCGTCTTGCCTTCGCGGTCGGTGGGCTAGGGCGAAGTGTCAGGGCAGGGCACCGCGCGCACCTCATTTCCCGACACCCAGATCGGCGTACCGTCAGCAAGTTCACCTGCCGGCCGCAGCTCGACCGCCGATCGCGCTCCGGTCCCCGAATCCGTAACCAGGACCCAGTTCGCCTCCCCCGTCGGCGCGATGGCCTCGCCACCGAGTTCCGCGGCGGCGCCACTGGCGTCGCCCGCGTAGAACCCTTCAGTCCATTCGCCTCGTGAGATGGCATCGATTCCGAACCTGGGAGCGGGCCGTGTGAAGACATGCGCCACCGTAGCGCACTCACCAGCGCCGGTGAGGAGTTGCACGATCGCGCTATCGGGGTCCATTTCTGGGCTACGAGGAGCGGCTTCATGGGCTGCCGCCCGCCACAGTTGGGTGCCCAGGAACAACCCAGACAAGCCGAGCAAGAGGCCAGTGACTCGCGCCTTGGCACTAAGCTGAGTTGCCATCAACCATCCACCTGCTACGGTGCGTACATCGCGTTTGCCGATGCGCGGTCATCTGACGTCGTCGTCCTCAAGAAGCGGGATGCTGCCTCCGTCGTCGCTCCACACATGGAGTGAATCGTGTCAGGCCCGGGACCACCGCAGTCCGATCCATACAGGTCGCGGAGTCGCGCCCCATGACCTATCTCGTGTGTCATCAACCCCCAGTAGTCGTAACTCCCTGCGGGTTGGGTCCCGTTGCCGTAATACCAGGAGTGGCTGAGATTGATGCTTACATGGGATGCCTTGATGCGCATGTAGGTAGTCATGTTCTGAATGGTGAGACAGTTGATCGCCACTGTGGATGGAGCCCAACTTCCACACGGGTTGAAGCCATCGACCCGCACCGTCGCGACGAGGCCGGCGCTTGTGCCAATTGACGGATTCCAGTCACTGGTCGTCGTCCAGTCAGCCGCCGCAGTCAGGACGCGAGTGATCTTGTCCTGGGTCCAACTGGTCCCGACGCGCTGATAGGTCCGAAACGAATCACTCGAGTCTGCGATGCCATTGCTATTTGCATCCCAGAACCAACGCGGATTCGTAAGGGAATGCGTCGCTCGAGCGGGGAGTACGGGCGCGGCGGCTGTGAGCGCCATAACGACCGCCAGCCACATCCTGCGAGATCGGCTCGTCGGCATCCGCCCCTCCTGCGCCCATATGGACTCGCTCAACGTAACAGGGTTCCGCCTCATGTCAATGGCCCAAACGGGTCGTCTCCTTGGCAATCCTATTGCCGTCGCTGACCTATCGGTGGATGGGGCGGTCGAAGACGAGGCTGGTCTTGGCCACGGCATACCCGTGCCGCTC
>JAICQM010000283.1 GCA_025937875.1 Chloroflexota bacterium | reverse complement strand
TGAGGAGGGGCTCGTCGATGACCGCCTCGTCCTCGTGGACGACCGTCCTGAGGCGCACCGCGCCGGTGATCCTCCTCCGCTTGCGGACGACGGCCCGCTCCTCGACCACCGGGATCGTCTCGGGGTCGTGTTGGGGCCTCCTTGCCACCTCATTCTCCCTCGCAGCGTCGTCCGTAGGTGGTGAACATTTGTGCGATGCGAAAGGATTTTGTGCGTTGCGGCAAAAAAACTCCGCCGCGCGAGCGAATAAAGTGACGGGATGGGAACTAAAACGTCGTCAAACATCGTGGACCGACCCTTCCCGGATGCGGCTCGCCGGGACAACATCGGCCCGAGGCGATGACGTTCCCGCAATCGGCGGGCGCGAGGCCACGTCGCAGCGGCGGGCTGCGACCATCGGGCGCCACGGGGATCGAGGTGCCGGGGCCGATGAGCAGGGAGCAGAGGCTCGATGCCTGGGGGCCGGCCGACCGGAACCTTCCTCGGTCGGCCGGGTTCTCTGACCCGGGCATGCTGCGGCGCACAACAACACGACGCGTGTCCATGCCATAACATCGCAAGCAGGAACCATGCTGGAGAGTTCGTTGAACGAGGTTCGATCACACACGCCACACGCCACCGACCCCGTGAAACGCGGCCCGACGCGGGCGCGGGCCGGAACGATCCTCGCCGTGGCGGCGGCGGCCCTGGCGGCCGCGGCCGTCTACAACACCTATCGGGCGCGCAAGGTGGAGCGCGAGCATCCGCCCGCCGGGCGGTTCGTCACGGTCGACGGGGTGCGGCTCCACTACCTCGAGCGGGGCGAGGGGCCGCCGGTCGTGCTGCTGCACGGCAACGTCGTCACGGCCGAGGACTTCGTGCTGAGCGGCGTGCTCGACCGCGTCGCCCGGCGGCACCGCGTCCTCGCCTTCGACCGGCCCGGCTTCGGCTTCAGCGACCGGCCGCACGGCTCCATGTGGGCGCCCGCGGCGCAGGCCGACCTGCTGCAAGAGGCGTTCGCGCGCCTCGGCGTCGGACGCGCCGTCGTCGTCGGCCATTCCTGGGGCACGCTCGTGGCGCTGGCGCTCGCGCTGGACCACCCGGACGCGGTGGGCGGTCTCGTCCTGCTGTCGGGCTACTACGACTGGACGGTGCGCGCCGACGTGCCGCTGGTGGCCCTCCCGGCGATCCCGGTGGTCGGTGACGTGATGCGCTATACGGTCTCGCCGCTCTTCGGCGCCGCGGTCATGCCGCTGGTCGTCAAGGGGATGTTCGCGCCCCGCCCCGTGCCGGAACGCTTCGCCAACGGCTTCCCGTACGGGCTGCCGGTGCGGCCGGGGCAGATCCGCGCCGAGGCCCAGGACGGCGCCACCATGGTCCCGGCGGCGGCGGCGATACGGCGTCGCGTGCGGGAGCTGCGCGTGCCCGTGGTGATCATGGCCGGCACCGGGGACCGGGTCGTGGATTTCGAGAGCCACGCCGTCCGGCTCCATGAGGAACTGCCGCACGCGGACCTCCGGTTGGTC
>JAICQM010000097.1 GCA_025937875.1 Chloroflexota bacterium | reverse complement strand
GCCTGGCCGACGGCCGCGTCGCCCCGCGCCACCAGCTCGGTCGGGGTCTGGTAGTAGACCAGCGCGTTGCCGATGTTGGCCAGCGCAACCGCGGCGATCACGGCGGCCAGCGCGGCGACCAGTGCGTAGAGTGGCCAGCGGCGCCGGTTCGCGGGGAGGGGCGCCGGCTCCGGGCGGGAGATCGTCACCCGTCGTCCCGTGGAGGATCGGCAGACGGCGCGGCCTGGTCGAGCTCGGCGCGTGCGCGTGCCAGCCGTCGCCACAGGAGCACCACGTACGCGCCGAGGCCACCCACGATGACGGCGTACGCGGCGACGATGAATGGGAGCGGGTTCATTCGGTCACCACCCGGGGCACGCCACCTTCCGCCGCGGCCCGCGCCGCGGCCAGGCTGCCCCGGCGTGCCGCCTCGTCGACCCGCGCCTGGACCGCGGCGAGCTGGTAGCGACGCACCACCAGGTAGGCCCAGGCGATGGTGAACGCGGCCAGCATGGCGAGCAGGGTCAGCACGAACTGGCCCGGCGCGGCGGGATCCAGGACGCGCTCCGGCGAGCCGATCGTTGGGCCCTGGTGCAGGCCACGCCACCACTCGACGCTGAAGTGGGTGATCGGGATATCGAGGGCGGCCACGATCCCGACCACCGCGGCGCGGTTGGCACGGCGGACGGGGTCATCGGTCAGGCGGCGGAGCAGCAGGTACCCGATGTACAGCGCCAGCAGGATGGTGGTGGAGAGGATGCGCGGGTCCTCCCACTGGTAGAAGACGCCCCACACCGGACGGCCCCACATCGCGCCGGCCCACAGGGTGAAGAAGGTGAACATGACGCCGATCTCGGCGCCGGCAAGGGCCAACCAGTCGAAGCGCAGGTCGCGCTTCCAGAGCCAGCCGATGCCCCCCAGCGCGGTCACCCCAAACGACAGGTAGGCCAGCCACGCCGCCGGCACGTGGACGTACATGATCCGCTGCGCGTCGCCCTGGTTGAGGTCGGCCGGGACGCCGAACAGGGCGTAGGCGGTGGCGGCGGCCACGGCCAGCAGGCCGGCCCAGCCCAGGACGCGGGTCAGGACCTCAGTCATCCAGCGCGAACCGGTACGTGACCGCGCCGGCAATCAGCATCAGGGCCGCGAATGCGGCGAGCAGGGCGAGCCAGGCGCCGAGCTCGCCGAGCGGGTCACCGGCCAGGGAGGCGACCGTTGCCTTCACCGCGGCCAGGAGTAGCGGCGCCACCACGGGCAGGACGAGGAGTGGCAGCAGCAGCTCGCGCGAGCGCATGCGCACCGTCAGCGCCGCGTAGCAGGTGACCACCGCCGCGAATCCGGCCGCGCCCAGCACCAGCGTCGCCGCCAGCGGCAGCACGGCGGCCAGCACGTCGACGCGGTACAGGAGCGCCACGATCGGCAGCAGGACGCCCCCCAGCACGAGCATGGCGGCAAAGCCGGCGAGCGCCTTGCCGGCGTACAACGCGTGGCGCGAGACCGGGTAGAGGGCCAGCTGCTCGAGCGCCCCGTCCTCCGTCTCGGCCTCGTGAAGCCGCCCGACCGCCAGCAATCCGGCGAAGACGATGGCGAGCCACAGCAGTCCCGGAGCCGCCTCCTGCAACCGCCGCGCGTCGGGCCCCAGGGCGAAGCCGAACAGCAGCAGCACGATGGCGCCGAAGAACAGCGTCGTGCCCGTCGCCACGCGGCCGCGCAGCTCGGCCAGGGCGTCCTTGCGGGCCAGCGCCAGGGCAACGGCCACGTCCCGCGTCACGAGCGCGCCTCGGCGGCGTGCAGTGCCACCCGCTCTCCGACTGGTACGGCCAACGGCTCGGATGGCACGCGCACGCCGGTGCCGGTGATATCGGTGACCAGGCCCCGCTCCAGCGTCACGCTGCCGTCGATGACATCGGCCAACCGATCCGCCTGGTGGCTGGCGACGAGGGTCGTGACGCCGACCTCGCGCCAGGCGGCGAGGAGGCGTGCCACGAGCTCCATGCCGTCGGCGTCGAGCGCCGCGTGCGGCTCGTCGAGCAGCACCACCGATGGCCGCCCCAGGATCGTGCGTCCCAGCGCCAGCCGCCGTCGCATGCCGGCCGAGAAGGCGGCCACGCGGCGGTCCGCCGCCGCGGACAGCCCGACCGCCTCGAGGACCTCGGGCACGCGCTGGCGAGCGTCCACCGGATCGAGGCCCAGCATCGTGGCCGCGAAGGCGAGGTTCTCGCGCGCGGTCAGGTCGGCATACAGGCCGGCGGCGTGGGACAGGAACGCGACGCGCTCGCGGACTTGGCCGGCATGGGTGGTGACATCCAGGCCGTCGACGAATGCGGTCCCGTACGTCGGGCGCAGCAGGGTGGCCAGGACGCGGAGCAGGGTGGTCTTGCCCGCCCCGTTGGGACCGAGCAGTGCAACGCAGCGGCCGGGCTCGACCTCGAGCGACACGCCCGCCAGGGCGGCGCTGCGACCGAAGAGGCGCGCCAGGTCGCGCGCGACGGCGGCGGATGGAGCCTCGAGCGCGCGGCGCGGGGGCGCAACGTAGATCGTGGTGGGTGGCATGGCTCGACGCACGGGGCGGAAGGTGGGTCGCTGGCCACTATGCGGCCTGCCCTCAGCGAGGTCAACTTCGCGAAACCGTCGGCGTATCCATCGGTGAGGGCGGGCGTTTTCCTGCCCTCAGCCGTCCAACATCCGCACGAGTCAGGACCGATGCAGACCGAACCGCTCCCCGTCCGCCGCCTCCCTCTCAGCCTTGCCGCCCTCGCCGGCCTGATCCTGCTCCTGGCCGCCTGCGGCAATGGCGCCAGCGGGACACCTTCCGCCTCCGAATCGGCCGCCGCGAGCAGCGCCGCCGCCAGCGACAGCGCCGAGGCATCCGAGAGCGAGGCATCCGAGAGCGAGGCCGCCGAGGGTGATGTCACGGTGACCCTGGTGGGATTCGCCTTCACCGGCGACGACGTGGACACGTCGGGTGACGTTCCCACGCTCACGGTGCCCGCAGGCACGCGCGTGGTCTTCGTCAACGAGGATGCCGCCCGCCACACCGCGACCCACGGCACGGACGGCGCGGCCGATCCCGCTGCCGCATTCGACATCAACCTGGGGTCGTCCGGGGCGTCGGGCAGCTTCACCTTCGAGGAGGCCGGCGAGTTCCCGGTGACCTGCAAGGTGCACCCGGATATGAACCTGACCGTCATCGTCGAGTGAGGTGCGTGCCCGGCGATTGACCCTCGCCGCAGGGCGGTGCTATCGTCCGCCGCCTGATGGAACCCGGTCCCCTGCCGACGATCGCGACCGGCCCCGCCGTGACGCGAGCCGAGCGGCGGGCCGCCGCTCAGCGCGCCGAGTGCGCCGCCACCGCCGCCCTGACCACCCTGGGCCAGAAGTGGGTGCTGCGCATCGTGCGCGAGCTCGGCGAGCGAACGCAGCGGTTCTGCGAGCTGCAGGATGCGTTGGGCGGTGCCAACTCGGCCACCCTGTCGCAGCGCCTCAAGCTGCTGGAGGACGAGGGCCTGGTCGACCGCCGCGTCGTGGCAAGCACCCCGCCGTGGGTGGAGTACAGCCTCACCGACAAGGGGGCCGAGCTGAGCGCTGCCATCGCCGGCATCGACCGCTGGGCCGAGCGCTGGGCGCGCGTCTCGTGAGCCACCCGGTCGCCGAGGAGCCGCCGGCCGTCCACGGCGATGCGCTGAACCTGGTGCGAGCCGCAATCGCCGAGGCTCCCGATCCGGCAGCCGCCGGCCAGCGCGCGGTGGAGGCGCTCCACGACCGGTTCGCGCACTACGACTGGGTCGGCATCTACTGGGTCGACCCGAGCGGGACGCAGCTTCACCTCGGACCATGGGTCGGCCCGGCGGCGACGGAGCACACGGTGATTCCCATCGGGGTCGGCATCTGTGGCGCGGCCGCAGCCTCGGGTCGAACCGAGATCGTCGACGACGTGGATGCGGATCCACGCTACCTCGCCTGCTTCACCTCGACGCGGAGCGAGATCGTGGTCCCGATCCTCGACGGCGGTGAGGTCGTCGGCGAGATCGACATCGACGGCACCGACCTGGCCGCCTACGACGAGACCGACGCACGCTTCCTGGAGGAGGTGGCGGCGCTCCTCGCCCCGCTCCGACCGCGATCAGGCTCGTAACCGGGCGCGTAGGGAGCCTGCGATGGACGCACCGCCGCGGGGCCGCTTCGAGGAGATCTACGACGCCCACGTGGTGGCCATCTATCGGTACATCTACGCCCGTGTCGGCAACCGTCCCGATGCCGAGGATCTCACCGCCCAGGTCTTCATGCGCGCCGTGGAGCAGCTCGACGTGACGCGCGACACGCCGCAGATCGTGTCGTGGCTGTATCGCGTCAGCCAGAACGCCGTGGCCGACCATTGGCGCGCCTTCTACCGCCTGCCGCTGGTCACCGAGGATCGCCTCGCTCCCGGCTGGGAGCCGGTGGCCGCCCCCGAGCAGGCCGGTCCGGCCGCTTCCCAGGAGCGATCCGCGCGGCGCGTGGAAGCCGTGCTGCGCCGCCTTCCGGATCACTATCGACGCGTGCTCGAGCTGCGCTTCCTGCAGCGCCTGAGCGTGGCGGAGACGGCGCGCGAGATGGGCGTCAGCCACGGCAACGCGAAGGTGCTCCAGTACCGCGCCCTGCGCAAGGCCGCGCTGCTGTCGGAGGCGAACGATGGTTGACGAGCGCCGCCCCGAGCCGGGGCCCGATGCGGTGGATGCCGGCGCCGCCGAGCGCTTCGAGCGCTACCTCGATGCCGTTCTGCGCGATGGGCGACCCTCGCCCGACGACGTGGCGGAGGGCGACGAGGCGGAGATGGCGCGCCTGGCGGCCGAGCTGCACGCCGCCGCCGATCCCGAGACCGGCAGTCCCGATCCGGCGTTCATCGAGCAGATGCGGCTGCTCATGCGGCAGGCCGACGCCGGCATGGCCAGCGTGCGGGAGCCCCTCCCCTACCGCCCCGGCGTGGCCGATGCGCCGCGTGGCCGGGTCCGGGTCAGCCGCCGCCAGCTCCTCCAGACCGGGCTGGCGGCCAGCGCCGGGCTGGCGGCCGGCGCCGTGGGCGCGACGGTATTGCGTCCGGCGCCCCCGACCGGCGGCACCTTCGTCGGCGGCGGGGAGCTCGTCGGCGACAACGGCTTCTGGGCGCCGGTGGCGGCTGTGACCGATGTCCCCCCCGGGAGCGCGGTCCGCTTCTCGACCGCCGCCTTCGACGGCTTCGTCGTCAACGACGGCAGCGAGATCCGCGCCCTGTCGGCGATCTGCACGCACCTGGGCTGCTCGCTCCATTTCCGCCCCGAGTGGCAGGATCTGCGCTGCGCCTGCCACAGCGCGAGCTTCGACCTCGCCGGTGAGCACGCCAATGGCCGCGCCCGCTGGCGGGTCAGCGGCGGCTACCGCGGGGATGCGCGGGCGTACCCGGTCGCGCTGCCGCCGCTGGCGCGGCCACGGGTCAAGGTCGAGGACGACCAGGTCTACGTCTGGACGGTGCAGGTCTAGGAGCTCAGCAGCTCCACGACGTACGCCATCAGGTACGGCACCAGCAGCGCAACGACCACCAGGGCCAGAACCAGGCCGATGTACATGAACCACTTGAGGTCCGGCGGAGCGCCGCGCTCCGGCGGCGGCTTGAGGCGACGCGGCAGATGCGCCGGCCGATGCGGCTTCTGGTGCTCGTACTTGGCGGATGGCATGCCTAGTCGTAGACCTCGGGGTTGACCGGCGTCGGCAGCCGCTCGCCGCGGAGGCCGGCCAACAGATTGGCGGCCGCCATGCCGGCCATCCTGCCGCGGGTCACCTTCGAGGCCGACGCGATGTGCGGCACGACCACGCAGTTCGGCAGGCCGACGAGTGGATGGTCGGCGGGGAGCGGCTCGGGCTCGGTGACGTCGAGGCCGGCGGCGAAGATCTCGCCGTCGCGCAGGGCCACGGTCAGTGCGTCCGGATCGACGACCGGGCCGCGCGACGTGTTGACCAGCACCGCGGTCGGCTTCATCGCCCGCAGGGCGGCGGCGTCGATGAGGTGGTGCGTATCGTCGGTCAGGTTGACGTGCAGGCTGATGAAGTCGGACTCCCGGAGCAGCTCGTCGAGCTCGACCTGCCGTGCGCCGAGCTCGGCCTCCTCCTCGGGCGTGGCGGGATGCACGTCGTGATACAGGATCTTCATCCCGAAGCCGCGGCCGCGGCGCGCCAGCTCGCGCCCGATGCGCCCGAAACCCACGATTCCGAGTGTCGCGCCGTGGACGTCGACGCCCATCAGCAGCATCGGTCCCCAGGTGCGCCAATTGCCTTCGCGCACGTAGTCGACCGACTCCGGAATTCGCCGCGCGGCGGCCATCAGGAGGGCGAAGGCGAGATCGGCGGTGGTCTCGGTCAGAACCCCGGGCGTGTTGCCGGCCGGGATGCCGCGGCGGGTCAGGGCCGGCACGTCGATGTTGTCGAAGCCCACCGCGAAGTTGCTGACCACCTTCAGCTGCGGGCCGGCGGCGTCGAGCAGCTCGTCGTCGACGACATCGGTCAGCAGGCTGAGGAGGCCGTCGACACCGGCCACCCGTCGCAGCAGCTCGTCGCGCGGCGGCGGGAGCTCGTCGGTCCAGAGGTCGACCTCGCAGGCGTCGCGGATCGGGTCCAGTCCCTCGTCGGGGATGACCCGGGTGACGAGGACGCGCGGCTTGGCCATGGCGGCCATTGTCTCAGGTTGAACCCGTCCGGATGCTCGCCGCGCCTCATCCTGCGGTTGAGCCTGGTGAGGCTCACCGGCCGATCCTACGCCCCGGCGGTCACCAGCTCGCCGGTGCGCTCCAGCTTGGCCAGCGAGGCGGCCACGCGCTCCAGGGCCAGCGCCAGGTTCTCGCGCGAGTTGGCGTAGCTGAAGCGCAGGTAGCCCTCCCCGAATTCGCCGAACGCGGTCCCGGCCAGGCCGCAGACCCCCGCGTCGTACAGCAGGTGATCGGCGATCTCGGCCGACGAGCGCCCGAACGAGGAGATGTTGGGGAACGCGTAGAAGGCGCCGTGCGGCATGCGGCAGGTCACGCCGGAGATGGCGTTGAGCCCGTCGATCATGAGCGAGCGGCGGGCGATGAACTCGGCCCGGTACGCATCGGCCTCCGCCTGGGAGCCGGTCAGGGCCTCGACCGCGCCGAACTGCGCGAACGCGTTGGTGCACGACACGCTGTTGATGATGAGGCGGCTGAAGGCGGACACCAGCCACTCGGGCAGGACGCCGTACCCGAGCCGCCAGCCGGTCATGGCGTACGTCTTGGAGAAGCCGTCGAGGGTGATCGTGCGCTCCGCCATGCCGGGCAGGGTGGCGATCGAGAGCGGCGTGCCCTCGTACTGGAGGCGCCCATAGATCTCGTCGGCG
>JAICQM010000229.1 GCA_025937875.1 Chloroflexota bacterium | reverse complement strand
GTAGGCGCGCACCGGGCGCACCGGTGGGAGGGCCAGGACGCGGCCAGTGAACAGGTCGAAACGGCCACCGTGGCGCGGGCACTCGACGGCGTCACCGTCGAGCTCCCCGTCGCCGAGCACGCCGCCGTCATGGGTGCAGACGTTGTCGATGGCGCCCCATTCGCCGTCCTCGGTCAGGCCGACCGCCAGCGACCGCCCGTCGACCTCGACCACGCGCACCGTGCCCGGCTCGACGTCGGCGGCGCGCAGGCCGGTCGAGAAGCCGCTGGGCGCGACCCGCTCGGCGGTCATGCCGCAACCTCGTCGCCCGGGTCGGCGTGACCGATGCGCGCGGCCAGCGCCGCCAGCATCGCCGAGTGGATGGGCTCGTCGCTGATGCGGCCCATGACCTGCTCGAAGAAGCCGCGCACGATGAGGCGCTCGGCGGCATCGGGATCGAGGCCTCGCGACTGGGCGTAGAAGAGCTGGATCGGGTCGACGGCACCGGCCGTGGCTCCGTGGCCACAGCGCAGGATGTCGTTGGCCTCGATCTCGAGGACCGGGATCGGCTCGGCCCCCGCGCTGGGGCTGAGCAGCAGGTTGCGGCACTCCTGGTAGCTGCTCGTCTGCCGCGTCCCGGGGCGCACCTTGGTCACCCCGTAGAAGGCTGCGTGGGCGGCGTCGTAGAGAGCAGACAGATAGAGCAGGTCGCTGGTCGTGTGGTCGGCGGCGAGGTCCTGGACGGTGTTGATGTCGATCATCTGCTCGTCGCCGGCGGCGGTGAGCCCCAGCAGCAGGCTGGAGCCGCCGATGCCAGACATCTGCACGTCGACGCCGAGCTTGGTGACCTTCGAGCCGACCTCGGTGTTGAGGGTGATGACGTCGGCGTTGCGGCCGACCGCCACGCGCTGCGCACCGAGGTTCCACACCCCGTCGCCCAGCAGCTGGAGATTGGCGTAGCGCACGCGCGCGCCGTCGGCGGCGATGATGTCGGTCGTGCCGCCGAACCACCCGGCCGCGCCGTCGGGGGAGCTGAACTCCTCCATCAGCCAGACGCTGGCCCCCTCGTCGACCACGATCAGGCTGTGCGGCAGGAACGTCGCGTCGGCTCGAGCCTGGGTCAGGCGCGCGACGAGGGTGCCGTCGATCTCGACCCGCGGCGGAACGTAGAGGAACGTGCCCCCGGTCCAGGTCGCCAGCGAGCGGGCCCAGAGTCCGGCGTGCGAGGCCGGCGGCAGGCCCTGCCCCAGGTGGCGCCGCACCAGATCGGGATGCTCGCGCACCGCGCTCGCCAGGTCGGTGAAGATCACGCCCTGCTCGGCGAGACGGGTATCGGGGGCGTAGGGACGGAACTCGGCGTCGGGGAGCAGGTCACCGTCGCGCGGCAGGTCGGCCAGCGAGACGCGGCGCCACTCCTCCTCCTGGCCGGTCGGCCAGCCGAGCTCCTCGGCACGGCGCCACCAGCCAACGCGCAGGTCGCGCAGCCAGTCCGGCTCGCCGCGCGCCTCGGCGAGGCGCGCGATGGCTCCCGCGTCGAGCGCCGTGGCGGTCGACGCGGGCATCGGTACCGTCGTCACCCGACCGCACCCTCCATCTGGAGCTGGATGAGGCGGTTCATCTCGACCGCGTACTCCATCGGCAGCTCCTTGACGATCGGCTCGATGAAGCCGTTGACGATCATGGCGCTCGCCTCGGCCTCCGACAGGCCGCGGCTCATCAGGTAGAAGAGCTGGTCGCTGCCGACCTTGGAGACGGTGGCCTCGTGACCGATGGTCACCTGCTCCTCGTCGATCTCCATGTAGGGATACGTGTCGCTGCGCGCCTCGTCGTCGAGGATCAGCGCGTCGCAGCGCACCGTCGACTTCGACTGCTCGCAGCCGGGGTAGACCTTCACCAGGCCGCGGTACGAGGTCCGGCCGCTGCCCTTGCTGATCGACTTGCTGGTGATGAGGCTCGTGGTGTTCGGCGCGGCATGGATGACCTTGCCGCCGGCGTCCTGGTGCTGCTCGTCGCCGGCGAAGGCGATGCTGAGCACCTCGCCATGGGCCCGCTCCCCGAGCAGGTAGATGCTCGGGTACTTCATCGTCACCTTCGAGCCGAGGTTGCCGTCGACCCACTCCATGACCGCGTCCTCGTAGGCAACCGCGCGCTTGGTCACCAGGTTGTAGACGTTGTGGCTCCAGTTCTGGATGGTCGTGTAGCGCACCCGCGCGCCCTTCTTGACGATGATCTCGACCACAGCGCTGTGCAGGCTGTTCGAGCTATAGACAGGGGCGGTGCAGCCTTCCACATAGTGCATACTCGCGCCCTCTTCGACAATGATCAGCGTGCGCTCAAATTGCCCCATGTTCTCGGCATTGATGCGGAAATAGGCCTGGAGGGGAATGTCCACATGGACACCCTTGGGCACATAGACAAAGCTGCCACCACTCCACACTGCACTGTTTAGGGCGGCGAACTTGTTATCGGAAGCAGGGATGATGGTGGCGAAGTATTCGCGCACGATGTCCTCATGCTCACGCAAACCGCTGTCCATATCCAGGAAGATCACACCCAGCTTTTCCCATTCCTGCTTCAGGCTATGATAAACTACCTCCGAGTCATATTGGGCGCCCACACCCGCCAAGAACTTGCGCTCGG
>JAICQM010000275.1 GCA_025937875.1 Chloroflexota bacterium | reverse complement strand
TTCCCCAGCCGACGACCACAGCCTACGAGGCACATGATCGGTGGTTGCCACCCCAGCGGGATCGGTCTAGCGGGTGGGGCGCTCCCGGTCGGACATCTCGAGGATGTCGAGCATGGGCAGGTCGCGCTGGTAGTCGCTGAATTCGAATTCCGGACCGCAGCGCAGCGCGTCGTACGGGCAGGCATCGGCGCAGATGCCGCAGAAGATGCAGCGGCTGATGTCGAGCTGGTAGGTCTCCAGCACGCGCGGTCGCGGCATGAGCGCGCCGACCGGGCAGGTCTCGGCGCAGCGCCCGCAGGAGACGCACGGCGTCTCGTTGAGCGACACGAAGTCGGCAGTCGTGACGAGCGAGTCGAACCCCTTGCCGATGAAGTCGTAGCAGCCGGCGCCGACGATGTCCTTGCAGACCTGGGCGCAGCGGCCGCAGTCGATGCAGCGCGAGTAGTCGCGGAGGATGAAGCTATGGGTCTCGTCGCGGCCGTAGCCGTGGTTGAGGCCGACGTACGGGTTGTCCTGGATGCTGCGCTCGTCGATCGCCATGTTGAGGGTGGTCTCGTACTCGATCGCCGCCTCGCGCAGGTCGCAGTGACCGATCGCCTCGCACGTGCACTGCAGGCAGCGCGACGCCTCGGCCATGGCCTGGTCGTGGGTGTAGCCGTGCTCGTACTCGCCGAAGTTCGTCTTGCGCTCGTCGGCCTCCAGCTTGCCCATGATCGCCTTCGGCTCCTTCACGTCGTCGGTGAAGGGGACGATGGTCAGGAAGCTCGGCTGGGGCTCGGTGACGATGCGGCGCACCTGGGGATCGTCGAGGTCCTGGCCGCGCAGCCAGTAGTCGATGGCGTAGCTGGCGCGGCGCCCCTCGCCGATGGCCTCGACCACGGTGGCGGCGCCGGTGCGGACGTCGCCGGAGGCGAACACCTTGGGGACGTCGGTGCGGAAGATGTGCTCCTCGCTCTCCAGCGTGCCGCGGCGGCTGACCGCCAGCTTGGAACGGATCTCCTCCGGCTCGGCGTCGATCCACGACAGCTCCGGGCCCTGGCCGATGGCGCCGAAGACGGTGTCGCACTCGACGACGAACTCGGTACCGGGCATCGGCTCCGGGCGGCGGCGGCCCTTGTCGTCGGGCTCGCCGAGCTTCATGCGCTGGAACTCGACGCCGGTGACCTTGTTGCGCTTATCGGTCAGGATGCGCACCGGCGCGGCCTGGAAGATGACGCGCGCGCCCTCCTCGATCGCCTCGTGCACCTCGTCCTGGGCGGGCATGTCCTTGAGGTCGCGGCGGTAGACGAGCGTGACCTCTGCCGCCCCCTGGCGCACGCTGGTGCGGGTGCAGTCGATGGACGTGAAGCCGCCGCCGATGACCACCACCCGCGCGTCCTTCAGCGCCGGCACTTCGATCCCGCGGGTCGAGTTGTAGAGGTTCTCGAGGGCATTGACCATGCCGTCGGCGTCCTCGCCGGGGATGCCCAGCTCGTTGGACTTGTAGCAGCCGATGCCGATGTACACCGCGTCGTAGCCCTGCTCGAGCAGGTCGGCGACGTGGAAGTCACGGCCGAGGCGCATGTTCGGCTTGAGGGTGGCGCCGAGCTCCCAGACGTG
>JAICQM010000164.1 GCA_025937875.1 Chloroflexota bacterium | reverse complement strand
GACCTCGCGCACGGACTGCACGCGCGAGGCCACCGGGTCACGGTGTACGCCGCACTGGGCTCTCGGCTGCCGGGTGTCGACGTGGTCGAGATCCCGGTCGAGGCGGCGGTCGCCGCAGCCCGAATCCTGCCCGGGCAGGCGGTGGCGGCGCCGAACCCCGCTCTTCGCCGGGCGTTCGCTCGCTGCTTCACCGCCGTCCGCTGGCGCGGGCACGACGCGATCAGCCAGCACGCATTCGACGCGGACGCGATCACGATGTCGCGCGACCTGCCGATCGTCCATACCCTGCACCTGCCGCCCATCGTGCCGGACGTGGTGGCGGCGGCTCGCGGGACGCGCTCGCGGTTGGCCACCGTGTCGGCCTTCACGCAGGCGGCCTGGGGCGCGGCGGGCGTGGACGGGGTGATCCACCTGCCCAACGGCGTCCCCGACCGTGGCCAGCGACGGGACGCGGTGCGGCCGGTGGCTGTCATCGCCGGGCGCATCTCACCGGAGAAGGGAACGCGGGCCGCCGTCCGCGCCGCGCGCCGCGCCGGCCTGCGGCCGTGGGTCGTCGGCGACCCGTACGACGCGGCCTACGCGGCCGCGGTGCTGGCCGAGCTGCGCGACGACGAATACCTGGGCGCGCTGCCCCGCGCGCACCTCTCGGCGCTCATGGCGCAGGCCGCGGTGACGCTGATGCCCGTCGACTGGGACGAGCCGTTCGGTCTCGTGGCGGCGGAGGCGCAGATGGCCGGCTGTCCGGTCGTCGCCTACCGCCGCGGCGCGCTGGGCGAGGTGGTCGCCGACGGGACCTCCGGCTTCCTCGTGAACCCGGGCGACGAGGAGCTGCTCCCCGGCGCCATCGCCGCCGCGTCCCGGTTGGACAGGCGCGCGGTGCGAGCGAGTGCCATGGCCCGGCTCGGAGTGGCGCGGATGATCGCGGCCTACGAGGCCGCGCTGGCCGGCGTCCAGCACGCAGCGCGCACGGTCGCCTGATCGTCAGGGGGTGCCCACCCCCGGCCGCCGGATGAGGCGCGCCACCGCGGCGCGCTGCGTCACGAACGCGGGCATCGCGCGGGTCTCGACCTGGTCGCGCGGACGTGGCAGATCAACCGCGATCTCGGCCGCCACCGTCGCCGGAGCCGGCGAGAGGACGACCACCCGGTCTGCGAGATAGACGCTTTCGTCGATGTCGTGCGTCACGAACAGGACGGTGCTGCCATGCGCCCTCCAGACCGAGAGCGCCATGTCCTGGAGGTCCGATCGTGTCTGCGCATCGACGGAGGCGAACGGCTCGTCCATGAGCAGGATCTGCGGCGCGTAGGCCACGGCACGGGCGATCGCCACCCGCTGCTGCATGCCGCCGGACAGCTCCCATGGATACCTGGCCGCGCTGCCGGCCAGGCCGACCTCGGCCAGCGCCGACGCAACCCGGCGTTGGCGTTCCTCGCCGGAGAGCGCGCGCCGGCGCAGCGGCAGGTCGACGTTGTCGTGAACCGTCATCCACCCGAACAGCGAGCGGCCGTAGTCCTGGAAGACGAGGGCCAGGCCCGGTGGCACGTCGCGGACAACCACCCCGTCGATGCGGACCTCGCCGCTCGTCGGCGCCGCCAGACCGGCCACGCAGCGCAGGAGTGTCGTCTTGCCCGATCCCGACGGGCCGACGATCGACACGAACTCTCCCTGTCCGACGGAGAAGGAGACGTCGTCGAGCGCCGGTGCGCCGCCCGCCGCGTAGCGGTAGCCCAGGTGCTCGACCTCGATGCGCGCGCTCGTCATGCCACGGTCCGCATCGCGCCACGATGCCAGCGCAGCGCCCGCCCCTCGACCAGCTCCAGCATCGCGTTGAGGGCGTAGCCAAGGATCCCGAGCAGCAGGATCGTGGCCCACACGTCGAGGGTGCGGAAGCCGCGCTGCGCCTGCACGAGCTGGAAGCCGACCCCGTTGGTGGCGGCGTACAGCTCGGAGATGACCATCAGGATGACAGCGATCGAGAGGCTGATCCGCAGGCCGGCGAAGATCCCTGGTCCGGCGGCGGGCAGGACGATTCGCAGCAGGCGGTCCGCCGCTCCGAGGCCGTAAAGACGCCCGGTCTCGGTGTGCAGCGGATTCACCGAGCGCACCCCGTCGACGGTGTTGAAGATGATCGGCCACACGACCCCGAAGCCGATCATCGCGACCTTCATGCCGTCACCGATGCCGAGCAGGACGATGAATAGCGGCAGCAGGGCCGGGGGCGGGATGGCGCGCAGGAACCCGATGATCGGGTTCACGTAGTCGCGCGCCCGCCGCGACAGGCCGATGAGGACGCCGACGGCGATGCCGGCGACCGCCGCCGCCCCCCACCCGGCGAGGAGCCGGGCCACGCTCGGCAGCAGGTGCTCCGCGAGGCGGGTCGGGTTCGCGATCCACGATGAAGCCAGGTGCGCGCCGACATCGGTGAACGTCGGCCAGAACACCGGGTCGGCGACGATCACGGCCATGAGCTGCCATGTCGCCAGGAGCGCGGCGAGGACGCTGAGGCGGAGCGCGAGCCCGCCCAGGGCGTTCACGACACGCTCCGCATGCGGTGGTGCCAGCCGAACAGGCGCCGCTCGCCGGCGAGCATCAGGATGTCGATCCCCAGCCCCAGGAGCCCGGCGACGACGATCCCGGCGTACATCAGCTCGCGGTCGACTCCCGGCTGCGTGCGCTCCAGCATCCAGGTCCCGATGCCCGGCGTGCTGCCGCCACCGACGAGCTCGGCGCTGATGGCCACGATCAGCGCGACCGCGGCCGCGACGCGGACGCCGGTATACATGAACGGCGCGGCGCTCGGCAGCGAGACGCGGCGGAGCGTGGCGAGGGTCCCGAAGCCGAATGCGCGCGCCGTGTCACGCGCGACCGGGTCGACGTCACGGACGCCGTAGATGGTGTTGAGGAGGATGGGCCACAGGCTCGCGTACGCGACGAGCGCGACACGCATGTCGAGGCCGCGGCCCAAGAGCAGGATGGCGAGCGGGATGAGCGCCACCGACGGGATCGGCCTCAGGAGCTCGATGGCGGTGGTGGACGCCCGATAGCCGCGCCACGACCAGCCGAGCACGAGGCCGAGCGGGATGGCAATCGCGCTGGCGACGATGAGCCCCAGCCCCCACCCGGCCAGCGTGCCGGCCACCGCCTGCAGGAACTCGGGATCGACCAGGATCGCGAGCGTCGTGGCGACGACCGCCGACGCCGGCGGCAGGTAGGTGGGACTGACCAGCTCGGCACGGGTGAGCACCTCGAGACCGACGAACAGGACCAGTCCGCCGGTCAGGCCGCGGAGCGTTCGCCGCGACGAGCGGCGGACGCCGCGACCGACGGTCACCCGCTCGCGACCTCTCCGACGACGAGCGCTTCGATGTCGAGGCCCGGCTCGAGGAGCTCGAACTCGACGAGGTAGTCGTTGACGCGCTGCAGCACCGAAGCCTCGAGCGCGGCCCGGTACGCCGGGAGGGCGATCGCCTCGGCGAGATCGGCGGTCAGGTTGGTGTATCGCGGCACGGCGTCGATGACCACCGACCGATCCGCCGCGCACAGGGCGACGGCTGCCGCCAGCGCCCGCTGGAACGCTGCCACCGTTCGCGGGTTCGCCGCCACGAAGTCCTCGGTGGCCTGGTAGCCGGCGACCGGGAATGCATCCATCTCGCCGACGAAGGAGTCGACCACCACCGCGGCGTCCAGCTCGTCCTTGACGATGGTGGGAATCGGCTCGCTGGCCCAGATGACGTCGACGTCGCCGCGCTCGAGGGCGGCGCCCATGTCGGGGAACGGGATCTCGACCAGCTCGACGTCGCCCGGATCGACGGCGGCAGTGGCGAGGGTCGAGCGGACGGCGAGCTCGCCGATGTTGCCGAGCGTGTTGACCGCGATCGTCAGCCCCGCCATGGCCGCCGGCGTGCCCGCCAGCCCGGCATCGGGGAGCGCGAGGAACTCGGTGAAGCCCGGCGCCGCGGCCACGCCGTCGGCCACCGCGCGGAGGGAAATGCCCTGTTGGTTTGCGATGAGGAACGAGGGCCATGCCCCATACGCGATGTCGAGGTCGCCGCCGACCAGGGCCGGGATGGCGGCCGCGCCGCCCTGGACGACCTCGACTGAGACGGTGAGCCCCTCCGCGGCGAACAGCCCGCGCTCGATCGCGACGTGGATCGGGGCTACGTCCACGATGGGGAGGAGCCCGATCCGGAGCTCCCCGCGCTCCGGCGGCGCGCCCGAACCGGTTGATCCGGTCGCCGCCGGCGAGGGTGATGGACCGCCACACGCGACCAGCAGCAGGGCCAGCGCCACCGCGAGCGACGCCGGCGCGGATCTCTTCACGGCGCAACCCTAGCGTCTCGGGCCGGCGAGCGTGGCACGCCGGATGACGCCTTGCCATGCG
>JAICQM010000174.1 GCA_025937875.1 Chloroflexota bacterium | reverse complement strand
CGGCTTCGGCGAGGGTCGGAAAGTAGCGGGCGCCGTCCTGCCGGTTGCGCGTGTAGAGGCGAATGTCACGGCCGCGGACGACGGCCTCGACGCGGTAGCCGTCCCACTTGATCTCATACAGCCAGTCGGGATGGCTGAACGGGCCGCTGGCCAGGGTGGCGCGCATGGGCTCGATGAAGTCGGGCATCGGCGCCTCGCGCGCGACCGAGAGGTCGATCTCGGCCTCGGCCGCCGGGGCGGCAGCGTCCCAGCGCGCCGGCGCATCGGCCTTGACCTCGTCGTTGGTGCGGCCGGACTTGACCGAGCGCGGGTGATCCTCGGCGTCCCAGCCCGGCACCGCCGACTCGTCCTCCTTGTGCAGGAGCAGCCACTTCTCGCGATCGTCCTTGTCGCCGTACCGGCCGCTGGTGCGGACGATGGTGAAACGCCCGACCAGCCGCTCACCGTGGAGGCGGAACTTGATCTCGCCCTTGCGGAGCGCCTTCGCGGGATCATCGGTCTCCTCGGGCTCCCAGGTCCCCCAGTCCCACACGATGACGTCGCCGCCACCGTATTCCTTGGCCGGGATGACGCCCTCGAAGTCGAGGTACTCGATCGGGTGGTCCTCGGTGCGCATCGCGAGGCGCTTCTGCTTCGGGTCCAGCGTCGGGCCCTTCGGGACGGCCCAGCTGACCAGGACGCCGTCGATCTCGAGCCGGAAGTCGTAGTGCAGCGCCGTGGCCCGGTGACGCTGGACGGTGAAGCGCCTCCCGCCGGATCCGGGGGCGGCGCCCGCCGGCTCCGGTGTCCTGGCGAAGTCCCGCTTGGACCGATAGACCTCCAGCGGCATCGGCCTAGCCCGGCAGGAGGCCGGTCAGCTCGTCGGCAGTGTCCAGCACCGCTCGCGCGCCGGCGGCGACGAGCGCCTCGCGCTGCACCGCGGCGCCGGCCATGACGGCGATCGGCACCATGCCGGCGGCGGCGGCCGCCTCCATGTCCCACGTCGAGTCGCCGACGTACCAGCACGCGTCGGCCGGCACGCCCAGCTCGCGCGCGGCGAGCAGCAGCAGGTCCGGCGCGGGCTTGGCGTGCGCGACATGGCTGCCATCGACGATGGCCGGCGCATGGTCGAGGTCGAGGGCCGCCACCGACGCCTGCACCTGGTCGCGACCGCTCGACGTCGCGATGGCCCAGGTGATGCCGCGGGCATCGAGGGCCGCCAGCGCCGCGGCCACGCCGGGCAGCGGTTGCGGGTCGGCGTTGAGCTCGCTGAAGATCTCACCATGGCGACGGTCCAGGGCATCGATTGACGCGTCGTCGAGGGTGGCGCCCGCGTCCGTGGCGACGCGACGTGCCAGCATGCGGCCGTCGGAGCCGATGAGCGGTCCGAGCTGCGCGGCGGTGGCGGGGATGCCGCGCTCGTCGACCGCCTGGCTCCACGCCGCGATGCGGGTGGGAACCGTGTCCACCAGCGTCCCGTCGAGGTCGAAGATGACGGCGGCCGGCGGCCGCAGCGGGTCCATGCCGCCTACGATAGCGCCGAAGCATGGACCCCGACGATCTGGACCCCGACCCGGTCACGCAGCTGCGCGCCTGGATCGACGACGCGCGGCGTGCCGGCATCGGGCTGTCGGATGCCTTCGCACTGGCCACGTCGGGTGCCGGTGGCGAACCATCGGTCCGCATGCTGCTCGCCCGCGGCCTGGACGCGCGTGGCCTCGTCTTCTACACCAACCGCGACAGCCGCAAGGGTCGCGACATCGCCCTCAACCCTCGGGCGGCGGCCGTGTTCTACTGGCAGCGGCTCAATCGCCAGGCGCGGCTGGCAGGCGCGGTGCAGGTGATCGGGCAGGAGGAGTCCATGGCCTACTTCGCCACGCGACCCCGCGGGAGCCGTCTCTCGGCCTGGGCATCGGCCCAGGGCCAGCCGGTCGCCGACCGCGCCACGCTCGACGCGCAATGGACGCACGCCCACGTGCGCTTCCCGGGCGATGACGTCCCGCTGCCGCCGTTCTGGGGCGGGTACCGCCTGGTTCCCGACGTCGCCGAATTCTGGACCAGCCGCACCGACCGGCTGCACGACCGCATCGAGTACCGCCTGGTGGACGGCGCCTGGGAGCGAAGGAGGCTCCAGCCGTGAGCGGACGCGTGATCGTGGTGGGGTCGATCAACACCGACTTCGTGGTCCTGGCCGACCGTCTCCCCCGACCCGGCGAAACGGTGCTCGGCGGCCAGCTCGAGGTGCATCCGGGCGGTAAGGGCGCCAACCAGGCGGTGGCCGCGGCGCGCGCCGGGGCCGAGGTGATGTTCATCGGTGCCATCGGCGACGACGCGTATGGCGACCAGGCACTCGACGCGCTTGCCACCGAGGGCATCGACGTGTCACGCGTGCGGCGCGAGACCGGCCCGACCGGGGCGGCCCTGATCGCGGTGGGGCCGCGAGGCGAGAACCAGATCGTCGTGGCGCCCGGCGCCAACGCGACCCTGACCGCCGAGGTTGCGACGGCGGTAGCCCAGCTGGCCGGCGAGGGAACCGTGGTCCTGACCTCGCTCGAGGTTCCGATGGCCGCCGTCGTGGCCGCCGTCGGCGCCGCGACCTCGGCCGGGATGCGGAGCATCGTCAACCCGGCGCCGGCCCACCCGCTGCCGGCAGAGCTGCTGGCACTGGCCCCGATCCTGACGCCCAACGAGCATGAGCTCGTCGTCGGCATCGGCAATGACGACGCGGCCGCTGCCCTGACCGAGCTCGCGGCCCGGATCGCCGCACCGGTGATCGTCACCCAGGGCCCGGCAGGCGCCCTGGTGGCGGAGGGTCAGGGGCGGGATCGATACGACGGCCATCCGGCCCCCCGGGTGGTCGACTCGACCGGGGCGGGCGACACGTTCAACGGCGTCCTCGCCGCGTGGTTGTCCGACGGCGCATCACTGGCCGATGCGGTCCGGGCCGCGAATGCGGCCGGGTCGCTGTCGGTGGGGGCCATCGGAGCTCGGGCCGGCATGCCGTCCCGAACGACGATCGAGGAGGCGCTGGCGCGGTGAGCGACCGGCTCGACACCACGAACCGGCTGATGGCCGTCATCGACGACCCGGACGCGGCGGCGCGAGCCGTGGATCAGTTACGGGCGGTATGTGGCGCCGACAACGCGGTCGCGCTGGTCGGCGAGGACGGCGTCCAGCACCTCGACCGCAGCGGGAAGCGCGGCGGCGCGCGGACCCGCGTGGCACGGCTGATGGCCTACATCTTCGCCGACCAGTCGGTCGACCTCGCCACCTACGAGGCCGCCCTCCACGATGGCCGGGCTGTCGTCGCGGTGCGCGCGCGCGGCGCCGAGAAGGACGCTGCGCTGCGCTGCCTGCTCGACGCGGGCGCGCACTTCGTGAACTGGTATGGACCGATGGCCACCGAGGACATCGTGCCGTGGCGCGGCCCGCAGCTGCCGCTGCCATTCCACTTCCACCGCTGAGGCGCGGCGCGCCCCAGCATCGGTCAGGCCGAGCGGTGCTCTCGCTTCTCGTGCCGGTGCAGCCGCTCGATCAGGGCGTACATGATCGGTACCGCGATCTGCGGGTTCTCCTTGAGCAGCGCCGTGAACTCCCAGGACACGAACAGGGCGCACTCGGTGCGGTCCACGGCGGTGATCGTCGCCGAGCGCGGATTGTCCTCGATGAGCGCCAGCTCGCCGAAGAAGTCGCCGTCGGTCAGGTGCGCCAGCGGCTCACCGTCGACGGCCGGGTTCTTGTCCACGCGCACGCGACCGCTGAGGATGATGTACAGCGCGGATGCGGGGGCCTCCTCGCGGATGATGACCTCGCCCGGCTCGTAGGTCCGGACCTTGGCATCCTGCGCGAGGCGCTTGATCGTCTTCGCATCGAGGCTCGACAGCAGCGGCACCGAGGCGAGCGTCTGGCTGAGTTCCACGTGGTTCCTCCGTCGGTTGCCGGAGACCCGGCGCTAGTGGCCGCCATCCTACTCCGCGGCCTGCCCGCGACGCCAGATGTCTGGCGCGTTTATGGCTCAGTCGTCAGGTGCCTGGCAGAGCGGAACCTGCGCCAGGCCGGGCAGGGCACAGCGGGCGGCCAGGAACTCAT
>JAICQM010000279.1 GCA_025937875.1 Chloroflexota bacterium | reverse complement strand
CGGCCTCGCCGCCCTCGCCACCTTCGGCGGCTTCGCCCTCGGCGCCCTCCTCGCCCTCGGCGACGGCCTCGACCTCCGGCTCCTCCTCGATCCGCGGCGGCATGACCTTGGCCACGAGCTCGTCGGCATCGGTGAGGACGGTGACCGCGTCGCGGTTGAGCGACAGGTCACGGACGTGGATCGCGACGTCCAGGCTCACGAGCGTTGCGACGTTGACGTCGACCTGGTGCGGGATGTCGGACGGCAGGGCCTTGACCCGGATCGCGTTGAGCGACGTCAGCAGCGTGCCGCCGGTCTCCTCGACCGCCGGGGCCTCCCCGACGAAGACGAGCGGGATCTCGGACTCCATCTCCTGGGTCAGGTTCACGACGTAGAAGTCGACGTGGAGCGCCTGGCCCGACACCGGATGGCGCTGCACGCTCTTGATGAAGGCGCTCTTCGCGGCACGCTCGCCGGGGAGCGTCAGCTTGACGATGCTGGTACGGCCGGCGGCGCGGTAGAGCGTCTCGAAGGTCTTGGCGTCGAGCTGGACCGACGTCGAGCCCTCGCCCTTGCCGAACACCACGCCGGGCACGAAGCCCTCGCGGCGAAGTCGCTTGTTGGCCTTGCCCTGTGCCTCGCGGGCATCGAGGGCGAGCTCGAGTTCCATGGAGATGGCGATCCTTTACGTGCGGGTCGCGGCGTCCGGGCAGGGCCGAACGGCGTTCGAAGGCGTCGTGCGCGAGCGTGGATGGTACCGCGAGGCGTCAGCGCGGGCAAGCGCCGTTCCCTCCCCCGAGGGTGCGGAAGGAGAGCGCCGCCACCAGGAGGCCGGCCACCACGACTACGGCCAGGCCGATGCGGAGGCTGCTCAGCTCGGCCACGGTACCGATGGTCCCCGGCCCGAACAGAAAGCCGGCGTAGCCGATCGTCGTGATCACGCTGCTGGCGCGCCCGGCCCGATCGGGACGGGCCCGACCGGCGAGGGAGAAGGCCAGCGGGGCGACCGCCGAGAGGCGCAGCCCGACGGCCAGGTCGGTCAGCAGCACGGCCCACCCCGTACAGCACGCCGAACGCGCCGAACGCGGCGCCGGTCGCGAGCGTGGCCGGGCGGTGGGTCACGGAAACGCTGCCCTCGAGGGGTCGTTGCTATCATCAGCGGCCGAATGGCCGGAACGATCATGATCGTGGAGGACGAGCCCGCCGTCGCGCGCGGCGTGCAGGTCGCCCTCGAACGCGAAGGGTACGGGGTCACCGTCGTCGGGACCGGGGAGGAGGCGCTGGAGCGCCATCGCCCGCTCGCGCCGGAGCTGATCCTGCTCGACGTGCGGCTCCCCGGCATCGACGGTTTCGAGACCTGCCGCCGGATACGTCGCGAGACCCGCGCACCGATCATCTTCCTGACCGCGCGCGCCGACGAGGTCGACAAGGTCGTGGGCCTCGAGATCGGCGCCGACGACGACCTCGTCAAGCCGTTCAGCGTCCGCGAGCTGGTGAGCCGGGTGAAGGCCCAGTTCCGGCGCGCGTACGGCGAGCTGGCCGATGGCCAGGGCGGCGGCACGCTGCG
>JAICQM010000149.1 GCA_025937875.1 Chloroflexota bacterium | reverse complement strand
GGCGACCGCCAACCTCAAGTCCTTCCACCTGGAGCTCAGCCTCGACGGCTCGGTGACCGATCCGGACTCGGGCGCCACGTTCCCGCTGAGCGGGACCTCGATCGAGGGTGATTTCGACCTCGAGAACTCGCGCCTGGCCGCCACGTTCGCGGTGATGGGCATGGACGGCGAGCTCCGCGTCGTCGACGGCGCCAGCTACGTGCTGCTGGGCATGCTCGGACCGCAATGGATGAAGACCGATGTCGAGGCGGAGGCCGGCAACCCTTTGGGCGCGGCCGCGGACGTGTCGGAGTCGATCAACGACCTGAAGGCGTTCCTCGATCGCGATGGCGTGGAGAGCGAGCTGCTCGACGACGCGACCTGCGAGGAGCGGCCCTGCTACCACGTCCAGATGACGCTCTCGCGCGAGTTCCTGCAGGACGCCGCGTCCGAGACCGATGAGGCGGAGCTGCTGCCGACCGACATGTTCCCCGACGGCCTGGCGCTGGACCTGTTCTTCGACAAGGAGCGCAACTACCTGGCCCGGGTGGCGATCGACCTCGCCGGCAGCGAGGTAGGGGACCTCTCCGCGGTCATCAACTTCACCCAGATCGACGAGGCGGTATCGGTCGAGGCGCCGCCGGCCGACCAGGTGACCGAGGGCGGGGAGGGGCTGCCCTTTCCCTAGGTCAGGCGATGCTCGCGGGGGTCCGATCGGCGGCGGCGATGGCGACCCCGGCCAGTGCCCGGATGAACCGCGGTGCTGTGTTGAGCGACTCGATCCGCGCGAAGCGCATCCCGGCCCGCTCCGCCTGCTCACGCGCTCCGATGTCGACGTCGTAGAGCACCTCGAGGTGGTCGGCCAGGAACTGGATCGGGGCCACGAGGACCGCTTCGTGCCCGGCGCCGCGGAGCTGCGGGATGAGATCGGCGAAGTCGGGCGTCATCCACTCCCCTGGCTCGTGGCCGGCTGACTGCCAGCAGAACCACCACCGCTCGGCAGGCAGGCCTGAAGCAGCTGCGACTGCCTCGGCGGTCGCGCGCAGCTGGTCCAGGTAGCCCGGCTCGGTGTCCGCCACGCGGCGGGGGAGCGAATGCGCCGTTAGCAGGACTGGCGCCCCGGCCGGGAGGCCCTGCAACCCCTCGCGGATCCGGTCCGCGACGGCGCCCACGAAGTCGGGCTCGGACCACCATGCCGGCGCCAGGTGGACCAATGGCGCTGCGCCACCGAGCTCGGCAACGGCCAGGTCGAGCGCGCGCTGGTAACCGCCCATCAGCAGCTGTGAGTGCTGCGGGCTCATGACGACGGCGCTCACGACCGTGGAGCCGAGGCCCGCGAGCTCCCGCAGCCCACCCGCGATGGACGGTGACGAGAACCGCATCCCCACCGTGGCCACCGCGTCGACGCCGCGCCGGGCGAGCTCGTCGGCCACCGCGGCCGCCTGCTCGCGGGTGATGGGGATGAGCGGCGAGCCGCCGATGAGCTCGTAGCGGCGCTGGAATTCGGCCACCAGCTCGTCGGACGCCGGGCGCCCGCCACGGACCGCGGCGAGGTAGTCGGCCAGGTCGGATAGATCGTTCGCCGGCGACCCGTAGGTCATGAGCAAGACGCCGAGACGGTGGTCCGCCCGCGCGGTCATCGCGCCGACTCGACGTGGACGAGGTCCACCAGGCGGCGGAGGAGGTCCGGGTCCGTGTCGGGCAGGACGCCGTGGCCCAGGTTGAAGATGTGGCCCGGCCGGTTGGCGGCGCGGCGCAGGACGTCGCGCGCCCCGGCCGAGGTCGCCTCCCAGCCGGCGAGCAGACGGGTGGCGTCGAGGTTGCCCTGGATCCCGCGGTCATGACCGATCCGATCCCACGCCACGTCGAGTAACTGGCGATGGTCGACGCCGATGACATCGCCGCCGGCGTCCGCCATCGCCTCCAGCAGCGACGCGGTGCCGGTCCCGAAGTGGATCGTCGGCGTCCCGCGCAGGGCGGCGAGGATGCGCGCCACGTGCGGCTGGACATGCGTCGCGTAATCGGCGGGCGACAGGCCGCCGACCCAGGAGTCGAAGAGCTGGACGACGTGCACCCCGGCGTCGACCTGGGCCCGGAGGTAGGCGATGACGACCGTCGAGAGCTTCTCCAGCAGCGCGTCCCAAGCCCGCGGCTCGCGGAACATGAACGACTTGGCGATCGCGTAGTCGCGCGACGGCCGGCCCTCGACCAGGTAGCAGGCGAGCGTGAACGGCGATCCGGCAAAGCCGATGACCGCCTGCCGCCCGTCGAGCTCGGCGCGCACCATCCGGATCGCGTCCACCACGAAAGCGAGGTCGGTGGCGGGATCGATGGTGCGCAACGCGTCGACATCCGCCCGTGAGCGGATGGGGTTGTGGATGATGGGTCCGACCTCGGGCTGGATCTCGAGCGAGACGCCCATCGGCTCCAGCGGCAGCATGATGTCGGCGAAGAGGACGGCGGCGTCGACGCCGAAGGCGTCGACCGGCATGCGCGTGATCTGCGCGCACAGCTCGGGCGTCTTGGCCAGGGTCAGGATGTCGTAGCGCTCGCGCAGGGCCCGGTAGCCGGCCAGGCAGCGCCCGGCCTGGCGCATGAACCAGACCGGCGTGGCGTCCGGCTGCTGGTGGTGGAGGGCGGCGAGGAAGCGGGCCTCGCCGGTGGCGGTGCTGGGGGTGCCGATCACGCCGGAAGCTCCTGTGCGATGGCGAACGCGTGACGGGCGGCCTCGACCGTGCGGTCCAGCTCGTCGTCGCCGTGCGCGGTCGAGATGAACCACGCCTCGTGCTGGCTCGGCGGGAGCATGACCCCGGCGTCCAGCATGGCGTGGAAGTAGGCCGGGAAGGCATCGGTGAACACGGTGAGGAGGCTGCCGACGCGGTTGATGCGGACCGATGCGGGGGCCGCGTTGGCCAGCCCGGTCACCAGCCTCGCCCCGGCCGCCTCCAGCCGCTCGTACACCGATGCATCGAGGCGTCGCAGCGTTGCCGCGCCGGCGGCCATGGCCACCGGATTGCCCGACAGCGTGCCCGCCTGGTAGACCGGCCCCTCGGGGGCGATGCCGCGCATGAGCTCGGCTTGGCCACCGAAGGCGCCAACCGGCAGCCCGCCGCCGATGATCTTGCCCAGGACGGTCAGGTCGGGCGTGACGCCGTAGCGCTCCTGGGCGCCGCCGCGGCCGAGGCGGAAGCCGGTAATCACCTCGTCGAAGACCAGGATGCTGCCGGCGCGGCGGGTGGCCGCCCGCAGGCCCGCGAGGTAGCCGGGGAGCGGCGGCACGACGCCCATGTTGGCGGCCACCGGCTCCACGATCACCGCCGCCACGTCGTAGGCGTCGAGCAAGGCCTCGACCGTCTCGAGGTCGTTGTACGGGGCGACGAGCGTGTCCGCGGCGGCATTGCGCGTGACCCCGGCGCTGGCCGGCATGCCGGTCGCGCCCGAGCCGGGATGGACGAGCAGCGCGTCGGCGTGGCCGTGGTAGCCACCGGCCATCTTGACGATCACGTCGCGGCCGGTCGCGGCGCGCGCGAGGCGGATGGCGCTCATCGCCGCCTCGGTGCCGGAGCTGGTGAAGCGCAGGCGCTCGACGGACGGCATCGCGTCGCGGATCAGCTCACCGAGCTCCACCTCGTGCCGGTTCGGGGCGCCGAAGCTCGTGCCGTCGGCGGCCGCGGCGGTGATGGCGGCGGTCACGTCGGGGTGAGCGTGGCCCAGGATCATGGGTCCCCACGAGCCGAGGTAGTCGATGAGCTCGTTGCCGTCTTCGTCGAGCAGCCACGCGCCGGCCGCGCGGGCGATGACGCGCGGCGTCCCGCCGACGGCGCCGAAGGCTCGGACCGGCGAATTCACCCCGCCCGGGAAGAGGCGTACGGCGCGGGCCATGAGCTCGGCCGAGCGGGAGGCGACGGCGGTGCTCATCGGTCTGTGCCCGACAGCAGGCCCAGGATGTCGCCGAGCGGCCGGTGGATGGCGGTGATGATCGGCGTGTCGCGGATGGTGGCCCGCCGCGACTCGGACGCGCGCAGCTCGCGGACGAGGTCCTGGAAGGCGACCAGCTCATCGGTCTCATAGGCGACGATGAACTCTTGGTCGTCGAGGCCGAAGGAGTAGGCGAGCAGCTGGCGCACCTGGGGATACGCGTGCCCGATCTTCATGTGGCCGCGCATGACCGCCTGCCGCTCTTCCGCCGGCGCCAGGTACCACTCGACCGACTTGCTGAACGGGTAGACGACCAGGTAGCGCGACCGAGGGCCGGTGAACAGCGACTGCTCCTGCGTGGTGGGGCGCTTCACGTACTGCGACGGACGCGTCAGCCCGATCATGCTGATCGACGGCGTCAGCCACTGGCCGATCCCGTTGCCGAGCAGGTCGGCTGCGGTCTCCTCGACCGCCTCCAGCGTGTCGGCCATCCGCCACAGCAGCAGGTCTCCCTCAGCGCGCAGGCCGATGGTCGAGTAGGCGTGCTGCATGAGTCGCTGCTCGGTGCGGCCGGCGGCGGCGCAGAAGGCATCGAGGTCGGCGCGCCGCTCGACGGCAGCGCGGCGGCGCCAGGCGGGGTCGAGGCGCAGCAGCCAGGCGTGGACGTATCGCTCGTCGGTCATCCGTTGATCTCCTCGGTCAGCCAGGCGGCGGCCTCGGCCGCGAAGTAGGTGACGACGATCCCGGCACCGGCACGCGCGATGGCGGTCAGCGACTCCATCGCCGCCGCGCGGCGGTCGAGCCAGCCACGCTCGGCGGCCGCCACGATGGCCGCGTACTCGCCGCTCACCTGGTAGGCGGCAACGGGGACGTCCAGGGCGGCGCGTGCGGCCGCCACGAGATCCAGGGCCGGCAGGGCCGGCTTGACCAGCACCATGTCGGCACCCTCCGCGACGTCGGCGTGCAGCTCTCGCAGCGCCTCACGGGCGTTGGCCGGGTCCATCTGGTAGCTGCGCCGGTCGCCGAAGGCCGGTGCGCTGTCCGCCGCATCACGGAACGGGCCGTAGAAGGCGGAGGCGTGCTTGGCGGCGTAGGCCAGAATCGGCATGTCGGGGAGCGCGGC
>JAICQM010000163.1 GCA_025937875.1 Chloroflexota bacterium | reverse complement strand
GCTGGACGTGTCGCTTCCGCTCGCCCGCCTCGCCGCGTTCGAGGAACGATGCCTGGCGCTCGCGCCCGGCGCGATCCTGTACGGCCACCTCGGCGACGGCAACCTGCACGTCAACCTGCTCGGCCTCGCCCCGGATGACGACTCGCTCGACGAGGCCGTCCTCCGGCTCGTGATCGAGCACGGCGGCAGCATCAGCGCCGAGCATGGGATCGGGCGTGCCAAGGCGGGGATGCTTCCCCTCGACCGAGCCGCCGGCGACCTCGCCGCCATGCGGGCCATCAAGGGCGCCCTCGATCCGGCCGGGATCCTGAACCCCGGCGTCCTGTTCGATGCGACCGGTGAGCGCTACGGATCGCTGACCATGGACGAGTCGGCGGACGAGCCCCTCGAGCCCTAGCCTCCAGAGTCAGGTCGATTCGCCGGACCTCAGGTGCTCGGCCGCCATCGCGAACGGCAGCGATGGCATCGGTCGAGGGTCGGGGTCGGGCTCGTACTCGCCGCTCGCCTCGTTGCGGGCATAGGTCCAGGCCGGACCGTCGGCGGCGATGGCGCGCAACGCATCGGCCGCGGCGTCGACATCGGCCCGCGTCGTGCCCACCCCGAAGCTGATGCGCGCGGCCCCCGGCAGGTGCGGGTGGCCGCCGGCTCGAATGTCATCCATCAGTCGATCCGCTTCCGCGCCGTCGACCTGGAGCAGGCGGATCATCAGCGGGTGGGCGCAGAAGCAGCCATGGCGGACGCCGATCCCATGCTCGGCCGACAGGATCGCGGCCAGGTGGTCGTACGCATAGGGTCGCAGGTTGAACGTGAAGAGACCGACCCGCGGGTGGTCGGCGGGCCAGATGCGGTAGTGCTCCCAGCCGGGAATGGCGGTGAACGCCTCGCGGGCATAGGCCCACAGGGCGGCCTCCTCGGCCTCGATGCGCGCCATCCCGTACGCCGCCAGCGTGTCGGCGGCCAGGCCCATCGCCACCGCACCCACGACGTTCGGCGAGCCCGCCTCCTGGCGGTCGGGCAGGTCGGCCCACACCACGTCGTCGACCGTCACCAGGCGCACCGCGCCGCCGCCGGCCAGGAAGGGCCGTCCGGCGAGCCAGTCCGCGCCGCCGATGAGCGCCCCGGCGCCGAACGGCGCGTACAGCTTGTGGCCGGACAGGGCGAGGTAGTCGATGCCGGTGGCGGCCATGTCGATCGGATGGTGGGGCGCCAGCTGGGCGGCGTCGACCAGCAGCCGTGCCCCGTACCGATGCACCAGGGCACTGACGTCGTCCAGCGGCGCCAGCTCGCCGGTGACGTTGGAGGCGCCGGTGATGGTGACCAGGACCTGCCCGCCACCGGGGTGCAGCTCGGCCTCCAGGGTCTCGAGCAGCTCGGCCGGCGTGGCGGGCACGGGCAGGATGGTGCAGCCATCGCGGCGCTGCCAGGGGAGCAGGTTGGCGTGGTGCTCGCCGGCGAAGCCGATGACGCGCACGGCCTCCGGCAGTGCCACCGCGAGCAGGTTGATGGCATCGGTCGTGTTGCGGGTGATGATGACCGCGTCGTCGTCGCGCCCGCCAACGAAGCGCCGGATCGACTCGCGAGCCCCCTCGTACGCGGCCGTCGCGGCGCGCGACTTGAAGCCAGCGCCGCGGTGCACGCTGGAATACCACTCCAGCAGCTCGTTCACCGCGTCGGCAATGCAGGCCAGGGCCGGCGCCGAGGCCGCGTAGTCGAGGTTGACGTAGCGCCGCGTGGCACCGGTGACGAGGGGCACGACCGTGTCGGCCCCCACCAGGCGCAGGCTGGACCGATCCGGATCGGTCGCGGTCGGGCGGGCGTCCGTCGTGGTCACCCGCCCATCCTAGTCCTCGTCGCTAACGCGACCCTCAGTCGAAGCGCACGCGAAGACGGCCAAACTCCGGTGGGTCGCCGAAGAACGCGTAGTCGAAGCTGCCGACCTGGACCAGGTACGTCGCACCGGCCTCGGTCGCCATCGTCACGGTGGCCTGCATGGTGCGGGTGAGGTCCGGGCCAACGTCGTCCACGCAGGCGATCTCGGTGCCGGCCCCGTCGTACACCGCAATCATGGTGTCGAAGTTGCTGCCGGCTGTGTCGATCGTCACGTCGGCACCCGTTCCGGTCAGCTCGTACCAGACCGTGTGCGCCATGGGGGAACAGGACGCCTCGAGCTCAGGTGCGGGAGCCGCACCGCCCGTCTGCAGCTGGAAGCGGGAGCCGGGTGCGGCCGGCACGGCGTCATTCGGCAGGTCGTTGGCGGGAGCCTTGCCCCCGGGCTTGGGGCCGCTCGGATTCGAGAAGTGATCACGGAACGAAACGCGCTCCGCGCCACACGCGGCCATGTCAAACGACGTGCCGTCGGACGCCGCCAGAGTGCCGGTAACAGCGAACAGCTCCTGCGTGGCCTTGGTGCGCCCATGCGAGGAGACCTGGATGCCGGTCTCCACGCCCAGCGACGTGAGGGTGAAATCGATGGTCGCGGAGCCCACCGGAGCCCCCTCGTCATCGAACAGGGGAATCGTCCCGCTGCCACCACCGGTCGTCAGACCGACGTCGCCCGTCCCGCTCCCCTGCAGGGTTGGCGTGAACACGCCGACCTCGGCGAACGACTCGTCGGCGAACAGGAAGGCGAAGGCATCCGGCGCGCTCTCCAGCTCGCAGAACAGGCTGAAGAAGCTGAAGTGGCCGCTGAATGCGTTCGGGCTGGTGCGCCACACGGTCAGGTTGTAGCGCTCACCGTCGCAGTCGGTGAACGTGAAGGTTCCGTGGGTGTCGGTAACGACCTCGACGTCAACGCTGAGAAGCTCCCGGGTGCCGACCTCGCGGACCTGGATGTTGCCCTCCTTGAACGTGTCGTCGATCGGCTCGGTGGCGACGACCGCGATGCTGGCCTCTACCGTCGCGGTGCCGGTGACCGTTGGCTCGCTCGTCTCGGGGTCGAAGGTCCCGTAGTCGACGGTCGCGGACAGCGCGTCGTCGGTGAGGGAGAGGACCTCGAAGCTGATCGTCTCGGCAGCTGGTGGCGACTCGAAGGGGTCGGTGCCCGCGTCCCACAGGGCGAGGCCGACGAAGCCACTGCCATCGGGCTCGGCGCTTGCATCGGTCACGGCGGTGCCGGCGTCGGTGGTGACGAAGCCACAGCTGTAGAAGCCAAAGGTCACAGTCTCGATGGTCGGTCGCGCGGCAGCGGCCGGAGCGACGACGCCGAGCGTCAGCGCCAGCGAGCAGAGCAGGACCGCCCAACGGCGGCGACGGGGCATGGCGAACATGCAGGGGCCCTCCCGGTCGACGGGTCGGTCTCGCCAGTGGCTCACGCGGGCTGTGGTCGGCGACCGTGCTCGGGACCCGCGATCAACGCCTCCCATCGGCTCGCGGCGATGATGCGCCCTCCGATGCAGCGTGCCTATCCGTGTTTGTACGGAATCGCTGCGTGGGACGCGCCGATGCGTCCCGATAAGCGGCCGATAAGCGGCCTGGGGCTACCCTGCCGGCTCCGCGGAGTGTGCAAGTCACTTGCACACTGGGAGGGCGGAGCGTGTCCGAACCGCTCCACCTACACTCGGGGCCCACATGAACGACCTCGACGCCATCCTCCTCGCGGCGGCCGACTGCACCGCGCGCGGCGAGCGGTATGGCCTGGCCACCGTGATCAGCGTCCGTGGTTCCTCGTACCGGCGCCCCGGCGCCCGTTTGCTGGTGCCCGAGACGGGCGACGCGGTAGGGCTGGTCAGCGGCGGCTGCCTGGAGGGCGAAACGGCACGGATGACGCGCGAGGCCCTGGCCCGCGACGTCCCGCTCGTGTTCACCATCGACCACTCGCAGGAGGGTGATGAGGTCTGGGGCAGCGGCCTCGGCTGCCGGGGGATCCTCGAGCTGTTCGCCGAGCCGGCCGGTCTGGCGGCCGACACGATCCATGCCCTGAACGCGGCGCGTAACGCGGGTGAGCGGACGATCCTCCTGACATCGCTGGACGGCCAGCGCAGCCGCCTCTCGGTCGACGAGGCGATGGCGCTCGGTCCGCGTGCTGAGCGCGGGGTGTCCGAGGGCCGGCCGGCCAGCCTGGGCGACGCGGTGCTCGATCCGATCAGCTCGCCGCCGCACCTGGTCATCTGCGGCGCCGGTCCGGACGCGCCGCCCCTGGTCGAGGCGGCGACGAGCCTGGGGTGGCGGGTCACCGTCGCCGACCCGCGCCGTCCGTTGCTCGCCTCGGCCGCCCTCGGCGAGGCCCGCCGCGTCGAGGCGCAGCCAGGCGACGCGGCCGATCGAATCGGACGGCAGCCGGTATCGGCGGTGGTGATCATGAGCCACGACTACCTACGCGACGGCGAGTACCTCGCCGGGTTCCTGGGCCGCGGGATTCCCTACCTCGGCGTGCTGGGTCCCCGCGACCGCACCGAGCGCCTGCTGGCCGAGCTCGCCAACGACGACGTGGCGGTGACCGATGCCGATCGCGCCTCG
>JAICQM010000169.1 GCA_025937875.1 Chloroflexota bacterium | reverse complement strand
TGTCGACCAGTCCAACGTGGGAACCGGCGATGCGGCGACCTTGCTGCCGGTCGATCCCGACGCGTCCGCCGCGAGTATCCGCGACGGGCTGCGGCACCGGCTGGGCGTGGCGCCGGCGGTGATCGTCAGCGACTCGTTCGGGCGTCCGTGGCGCAACGGGATCGTCAACGTGGCCGTCGGCGTCGCCGGTCTCGCCCCGCTGCTCGACCTGCGCGGCCAGCCCGACGCCGCGGGGCGCGTCATGCACGCGACCGTCGTGGCAGTCGCCGACCAGCTGGCCTCGGCCGCCGACCTCGCCGGCGGGAAGGTCGCGCAGCGCCCGGTGGTGCTGGTGCGCGGCTATCCGTGGGCTCGCGGCGAGGGGGGAGCGGCGGCGCTCATCATGGATCGGCAGGCCGACCTCTTCCCTTAGGCGCCACGGCCACTCACCGCGTTGGATCTTGTCACCTAGACCCCTCAGGTCTGTTAGGTGCGTCCAAGGCGTCCGCAGCCGCCCGCAGCCGCCCAGAACCTCAGATTTCCCCAGATTCTGGACCCTGAACCAATCGCCAATCGTCCCTAACAGACCCACCAGGTCTACCTGGCAACTTCGGGCCGAATGCCGATGCGCCTCCACGTGTGCTCCGGGCCGCGGTCCTAGCACGGATCGTGCTGCTTGCCGGACCGATGACCAAGCCGTCGACGGGTCCCGCACGTCTCGTGCTGCGCCGCTACCGGCTGACCGATCGCCTCGCGGTCGGCGGCTCGGCCGAGGTATGGCGCGCGCACGACGAGCAGCTCGGCCGCGACGTGGCCGTGAAGCTGCTGCACCCGCACCTGCTCACCGAGGCGCGGACGCGCGAGCGGCTGGCGGCCGAGGCCCGCGCCGTGGCCGGCCTGTCGCACCCCGGGATCGTGGCCGTCTACGACGTCGACGTCGATGGCGAGGCGCCGGGCGTCGTGCTCGAGCTGGTCGAGGGCGAGTCGCTCGCCGCTCGCCTCGCGCGCGACGAATCGCTGCCGCCGGACGAGGCGGCACGCATCGCCGCCGAGGTCGGCGAGGCGCTCCTCCACGCTCACCAGCGCGGCGTCGTCCATCGCGACGTGAAGCCGGGCAACATCCTGCTCGAGCCGGACGGACGGGCGCGTCTCGTCGACTTCGGGATCGCCCGCACCCTCGATGAGGCCGCCGAGCGGCTCACGATGACCGGCACCGTCATGGGCACGCTGCGGTACATGGCGCCCGAGCAGTTGGCCGGCGGCGTCATTGGCCCGAAGGCGGACGTCTGGGGGCTCGGCGCGGTCCTGCACGAAATGCTCACCGGGCGCGCGCCGTTCGCCGCCGCCACCCCCGTGGCGCTGGCGGACGAGCAGCGGAACGGGTTGGCGGAGCTTCCCGGGCTGGATCCCTCGCTGGTGCAGATCCTCCGCGCCTGCCTGGCCGGCGATCCCGCGGCACGACCGCGGCACGTCGGTGCGGTGGCGGATGCGCTCCGTGCCTGGCTCGGCGGCGACGCGGCCGCTCCGGCGCTCCTCTTCCCCGCCGCGGCCTCCAGCTGGACCGATGACACGGTCACCGCTGACCAGCCGGTCGTGGATCCCGGGCCGCTGCCGGCCGTGAGCGCCGCCCCGCAACGCACGGCGCCGTCGTGGCTGCTGATCGGCGCGCTGCTGGCGGTGGTGCTGCTCGTGGCCGCGCAATCCTGGTCACAGCAGCCGGCCGGGACCGGTGGGGTCCCCTCGCCGACCGCCTCACCGACCTCGATCAGCGCGACCCCCAGTCCCACCGCCACCCCACTCCCGACGGTCCTCGACCTCGGCACGCTGCCCAAGCCCGTGCGCGAGGAGGTCGAGCAGTACCGCGAGGCGTGTGGCGCCGACGCCCCGCTGCCGCCGGACCTGGCGTCCATGAACAAGAAGGATGCCGAGGAGCACTTCAAGCCCCTCAGGGAGGCCTGCGAAGGCGACGACTGACGGTCCTGCACCCGCAGGCCCGCGATTCATCGGTACACCTGACGCCTGGCCGGCGCTGCGGGCTGCGTATCGACGATTGATCGGTAGATGCGTAGCCCGGGAGGGAGCATCGCGGGGTCCCAGGCGCCGGGCATATCGATGCATCGAAGAGGCGGCGCCTCAACCAGGGTTCAGGCGTCCAACCCGCGACGCATCGGTGGATCTCGCGCGCGGTGAACCCGTGCGAGGCGGGTCTTGGCGGGCTAGTTGGGCTGGAGGAAGAGGGCCACGATCTCGCCGCCCTCGACGCGGAAGTTGGCCTCCACGTTCATCGGCGGCACGCCGGGACGCATGACCGTCACGTCGGCGATGTAGCTGGCGCCCATGTTGCGGCTGTCGTTGGTGTACATCCGGAAGCCGTCGCCGGCGCGAATGAACCAGCCGCCGACCTTGTCGCGGCCACGCAGGTTGGTGCGCTCATCGGAGCCGGGCACGCTGATGCCGAGGACGGCATGCTCGGCGAACAGCTCGACCGCCTTCTCGCGGTGGTCGTCGTTGATCAGCTCCAGGAACAGGTCGACGGTCTCGGTGGCACCCATGGCCTAAGTGTAGCGGCTGCTCCCGGTCGACCGATGCAGCCCGGCTAGACTGACCGCTCATGCAACGCCTGCGCATCGGTCTGATCGGGTGGGGGACGATGGGCGCCGCCTTCGGCGAGCTCGTGCAGGATGGGCCGCTGCCGATCTCGCTGGCCGCCATCGCGGTCCGCGATCCGGCGCGGGCACGCGCCATACCGATGCCCGACGGGGTCGACGTCGTGAGGCCGGACGAGGCCCTCGACGTCGACGTGGTGGTCGAGCTGGCCGGCGGCGTGGAGGGCCCGCTCACCTGGGCGCGGGCCACGCTCGAGCGCGGCACGCCCTACGTCACCGCCAACAAGGCGCTCCTCGCCACCCACGGCGGCGAGCTGGCCGGGCTGGCGAGGACCAACGGGGCGGCGCTCCTGGCCAGCGCCTCGGTCGGCGGAGGCACGCCGATGATCGAGATGACCACCCACCTGGCGGCGACCGGCCGGATCGAGCGGCTCCGCGGCGCGGTCAACGCCACCACCACCTACATCCTGTCCGCGATGGGCGAGGGACGCTCCTACGACGAGGCGCTGGCCGCGGCCCAGGCTGCCGGCTACGCGGAGGCGGACCCGAGCCTCGACGTCGACGGCCGCGATGCGGCGCAGAAGCTCGCCATCCTGGCCTCGGTGGCCTGGGGCCGGTGGCGCCCCGAGGCGGACGTGTCCACGACCGGGATCGTGGGTCTCGAGGTGCAGCCCGGGGAGACGGTGCGCCTGGTGGCCGATGCCACGCCGGATCGCCTTCGCGTGGCGCCGATCCCCGTCGACCCGGAGGACCCGCTGGCCCGGGTGACGGGCGTCGAGAACCTGCTCGAGATCACCATGCGCGACGGATCAATCTTCCGCGTCTCGGGACCCGGGGCCGGCGGACCGGCCTGCGTCACCGCCGTCTACGCCGACGTCGCCCGTCTCGTCGCCGGCGAGCGCCCGATCCTCTTCCGGAGCGCGTCGTGAGCGGCGCGTGGCCGGTCGTCGGCCTGGCGGGCGCGCGGGGTGTGGTGGGTGGCGTGTTCTGCTCGATCCTGGCCGATGCCGGCCTGCCGGCCGAGCGCCTCCGGCCGTTCGGGCACCAGGAGGGAAACGCGATCGCCTACCGGGACGCATCGGTACCGGTGCACGTCCTGACCGATGCGAACGCAGCGGAGCTCGACATCCTGTTCCTGGCCACCGATGCCGCGCAGAGCCGGGAGATCATGGCCGGGCCGGGGGCATCGGTCCCGCTGGCCGTCGACAACTCGAGCGCCTTCCGCCTGGCCGAAGACGTCCCGCTGGTGGTGCCGGAAGCCAATGCGCGCGCGGCGCGCGAGCGCACCGGCAACCTGATCGCCAACCCCAACTGCACCACCGCCGCGGCGGTCGTCGCGCTGGCGCCGATCCGCGACCTAGCCGGCCTGGCATCGGTCGACCTGGCGTCGTATCAGGCGGTCAGCGGCGCCGGCCGCCGGGGCCTCGACGCATTCGTGGCCGAGCGGGGGAGCGACCACCGCGAACGCGCGTCGGAGTCTCCGTTTCATGGCCGGATCGCCGACAGCGTGGTGCCGCAGATCGACGTCCTCGACGAGTCCGGCTGGACCGGCGAGGAGCACAAGATCCACGCCGAGGTTCGCAAGATCCTGGAGCTCCCGGAGCTGGACGTGGCGGCGACCACGGTGCGGGTGCCGG
>JAICQM010000273.1 GCA_025937875.1 Chloroflexota bacterium | reverse complement strand
TGCCGCGACACGGCGGCCGTCATCACCGCCTGGCGTTCGGGGTCGTCGTCGAACAGGGCGGCCGCGTCGGCGTACAGGTCACGCGCCTCGCGGTTCGCGTTGAGCGCCTCGGCCCGCTCCCCGGCCAGTGGCAGGTAATGGCGGGCGCGCTCCACGTCGTCCGAGTCGCGGTAGTGGCGGGCCAGCTCGGAGAGGAGCTCATCGCCGCCGTGCTCCTCCAGCCATCGACCGATGCGGCCGTGCAGCTCCCGCCGCGCACGCACGAGCAGGCTGCGGTAGGCCACCTCGTGGATGAGCGGATGGTGGAATCCGAGCCGCTCCTGGTCGCCCCCCGTTGGGCGGGGCACGACGAGCTCGGCGCGCTGGAGGATGCGCAGCGCCCCGTCGGGGTCCGCCCCGTCGGCAGCGTCCCCGGCGGCGAGCGCGGTCACGATCCGGGCCGAGAACTCCATCCCCACCACCGAGGCCAGCTGCAGCATGCGGCGCGCCTCGGGCGGCAGCGCGTCGAGGCGGGCGAGGAGCATCTCGTGGATCGTCTCCGGCAGGCGATGGGGGGCGCTCCCGCCGCCGTCTGCGCGTGCGGCCTGCGCCCCGCGCAGCAGCTGCTCCAGGAACAGCGGGTTGCCGGCCGAGCGCTCCAGGACCTGGCGGGCGAGGTCGTCGGTCACCGATCCGCCGGCGAGCAGCTCCGCCGCGAGGTCGCGGGCATCCTCGTCGCGCAGGGCGCGCAGGTTGAGCTGCTGGTAGGCGCTGCGCCCCTCCCAGCCGTGCGACCAGCCGGTGCGGTAGGTGGCCGCCACCGCCATCCGCAGCTGCGGCACCACGTCCAGGAGCTCCTCGACCACGGCCAGGCTGGCGGGATCCGCCCACTGGAGATCGTCGAGCACAACGAGCATCGGCCGTTGCGCGGCGCGTGCCCGCAGCAGGGCACCCAGCGCGTGAACCAGCATCCGCTGCCGCCCCGCCGGGGAGAGGTCGGCCAGCCGCGGGTCGTCGGCGTCGGCGTTGCCAAGGACGTCGTCCAGCGCCAGTGCCCAACGGTCCAGCGTCTCGAGATCGGTGGCTGGGACGGCGGCCCGGAGGGCATCCAGCGTCGGCGGGGGATCCTCGCCGTGGCTGTCGAGGAGCTGGGGCACGAGCTGCGCCACGAGGTGGTACGGGAACGCCGACGCGTACGAGCGCGACGTCGTCCAGGCCGTCGCGAAGCCCTCCGACTCGGCCCGCTGCCGGGCCTCGAGCGCCAGGCGGCTCTTCCCGATCCCCGGCTCGCCGACGAGGGCCAGCATCATCCCCCGCCCGGCGGCCACGTCCTCCAGGGCCGCGTCGATCGTCGCCAGCTCGCGCTCGCGACCGACGAGGCGGGCTTCCCCGCCCCGCATGCGCGGCCGGTCCGGCAGCTCGCGCTCGAGGCGCCAGGCGTCGATCGGCTCGGTGCGGCCCTTGACCGTCATCTCGCTGAGCGGGGCGAAGGCAAAGGCCTCGGCGGCCAGCGAGCGCGTGGTGCCGCCGACGAGGATCTCGCTCGGCTGCGCCGACTGCTGGAGCCGGGCGGCGACGTTGACCGCGTCGCCGCTGACGGAGTAGTCGCCCGCCTGCGGCCCGGCCGTCCC
>JAICQM010000185.1 GCA_025937875.1 Chloroflexota bacterium | reverse complement strand
TTCTTGACCATTCCCAGGCTGACGAGGTCACGCCCGATCTCGGGATCCTTGACGTGGCCGAGGGCGGCCATGATGTTGTCGTTGGTGAGCTGCTCAGGCATGCGCGTGCAGGGCGTCCTTTCGGGTGGGCACCGAGGGTGGCTCACACGAGCGTAGCAGAGCGCGGGATTCCCTTCCGGAGCGCCGCATGGCCGGCGACGGAGCGGTCAGGCGAGGCCCTCGAACAGCGAGGACTCGACCGCGTCGCCCGAGCCGGCCGGCACGGGCAGGTTCGACCGCGCCAGGCGGTACGCCTCGCTGGCCAGGTAGCGGTCCCGATCGGCCGCCGACCAGTCGCTGAAGGCACCACCGCTGCCGGTCTGGGTCACGTGGCGGTTGATGGCGGCCAGCTTGAGCGCCGCGACCTCGCCGAGGTCGATGGTGACGGTGGCGGCCTCGGTGGCGGCCGGCATGCCCGGCAGGTCGACGGCCCCGCCGGCAGCGACCAGCTCGTAGAGCTTGGCGGCGCGCCAGGCGACCTGGTCCTCCTCGATGTCGTCCTCGTGGGCGAGGGGCTGGCCGGCCTGCACGAACGCGTCACGCACGGCGCGGTGCAGGACGATGTGATCGGGATCGCCGGTGAGGCCGTCGGGCCCAAAGGAGAGGATCACCTCGGGCCGGTGCATGCGGATGGGCTCCACGATCCGCCCCACCAGGTCGTGGTAGCTCACGTCCTCCAGGGTCGTCTCGGCGTAGTCGAGCATCCGCAGGACGCGGACGCCGAGCATCGCCACGCTGCGCCGCAGCTCGTCCTCGCGGACGGTATCGAGGTTGCGCCACACGGTCGGTTTGGTGTAGCTCCGGTTGCGGCCCCCGGGGGCGGGCGGCTTGTCAGCCAGGCGCGGGTCGAAGACGCCACGCGTGGCGCAGACCACGACCACGTAGGCGCCGTCGGCGGCGGCGGTCGCGATCGCGCCGCCGAAGCCGAATGCCTCGTCGCCGGGATGGGCGACGATGGCCATCAGGCTGCGGACCGGGTTTCGCTCGCGGACCGGGCGCCAGATCGAGGACACGGGCCGGAGTATATCGGCCTAGGTGGCGGCCCCGACGCGGATGCGCGCAGGGTCCTCGATCGGCAGCACGACCCGCTCGATGACCGGGGCGCGGTCGACGAACGACGCGCGGCGGCCGGTCTCGATCGCCTGCCGCACCTCGTCGAGGCTGAGGACCTCGTGACGCAGCAGCATCGCCAGTTCCTTGCGCAGGTAGGAGCGCAGCATCTCCGGGCCGTCGGTCGAGATGGTGAACGGGACCCCGTGCTCCATCAGGGTACGCAGCCGGGCGCGGAGCTCATCCACGCTGCCCACGACCCCGGTGTTCAGGTTCGAGGATGGGCAGATCTCGAGCACGATGCCCCGCTCGCGGAGGAGGGCCATCACCGATGGATCGAGCGCGCTCTGGATCCCATGACCGATGCGCGACGGCTCGAGGGCCTCGACAGCCTCGCGCACCTCCTCCGGTCCGCCGGTCTCGCCGGCATGCACGGTGATGCCGAGGCCGTTGCGGCGCAGCTCGCCGAACACGTCGGTGTAATCGGCGAAGCGGAACGAGGGGACCACCGGGCCGGCGATGTCGACCGCCACAACGCCACGCGTGCGCCAGCTGATCGCCTTGGCGGCGATGATCTCGTTGAGGTGGCGGCTGAAGGCGCGGTCAAGGCAGAAGATGAGCCCGGCCCGCACCTGTGGATACTCGAGGACCGCCCGGTCCATGCCGCGCACCGCCGCCGCGATGATGTGGTCGAGGTCCTGCTCGCCGCCCCGGTTGCGCTTCATGGGATTGAAGCGCAGCTCGATCTGGGTGATGTTGTTGCGTCGGTAGGCGCCGCCGATGACCTCGTACACGCTGCGCTCGACGGCGATCGGGCTGGACTGGATGAGCTCGGTCCAGTGGAACAGGTCGAGGTAGGCCTGGAACGAACGCTGCCGGCGGCCGACGGTGATGAGGTCCCGGAAGGCCCAGTAGTCCTTCGTCGGCAGGCGGATGCCCTGTGCGTGCGCGATGCCCCACATGACGGGCGGCGTGACGGCGGCGCCCAGGTGGACGTGGAGCTCGGTCAGGGGTGTGGTCCGGCTGATGCGAGGTGCTGCCAAATGAGGTCCGCCGCGACGTGTCCGAATGTCGCCGGAGTGTAGCAGCGCGCCGCCGCCGGGCGGCACGGGACCGATGCTAGAATCGGGCTCCCATGGACCTCATCGTCGACGTCATCGAGTGGTTCGCCCAGGACGGCGGGTCGACCGGCGCCACGCTCGTCCCGTACGCGCTGCTGGGCCTGACCGCGCTGTTCGTGCTGTGGATGGTGGTCGGCTACCTGCGCGTCTCCCAGGTGGCGATCGAGCAGGACGGCCCTGGCCCGCGGCCGGTGGCCTTGCTCGCGGCCCCCGCCGAGGCGGAGGCAGCCGACCTCGCGACGACCGCGCCACGCGGCATCCCCTACTGCCCGGTCGACGGGCTGCAGTACCCGCCTGGCGCGCGCTTCTGCATCCAGGACGAGGCCGAGCTGCTGTTGGCGTGCGCCAACTGCGGCACCACCATCCGCGCCGCCGCCGAATCGTGCTTCCGCTGCGGAACCCGGGCCACCACCGCGAGCGTCTCGGAAGCGCACTGACCGGTCCTGCATCGGTCGGGCTCGAAGGACCGATGAGAGACCGATGACGATTGGCCCACCCCTGCTCATCGGGGCGCTCCTGGCGCTCCTTGCCGCCACCGCGCTCGGCGTCGCAGGCGCCCTCACTCGCGCGCCGCTGGCGGCACGCACGGCCACCGCCGCCGGGCCTTCCATGCCGGCGGACGGCCGGCCCACCGCCGGCCTGCTTCGCCTGGCGCACCTCGGGCTGCTGCTCGCCTTCGGGCTGCTGCTCACCGCGATGCTCGCCCGGACGGTGGCCGCCGGACACGCGCCATGGTCGAACCTGCACGAGGTCACCCAGGCCTTCGGGGCCTTCCTGCTGGCCAGCTACCTCGTCGCCGAACGCCGCGTCCCGATCCGGCCCCTGGCTCCGCTGGTCGCCCTCCTCGCTGCCGGCCTGGTGGCGGTGGCGCTGCAGCTGCCCGACGACGTCGTCCCCCTGGCGCCCGCGCTGCAGTCACCGCTCCTGCTCACCGTCCACGTCGGCGCCGCGATCGTGGCCTACGCCGTGAGCGGCCTCGCGTTCGCTGCCGCGGTGGGCGAGATCGCGCAGGCACGGGCCGGCGATCGGATCGCGCTGCTGCCGCCGGCGGCGACATGCCGGGCGCTGGCCTATCGGTGCGTGCTGGTCGCCTTCCCCATCCTGACGGCGGCCATCGCCCTGGGATCGGTGTGGGCCAACATGGCCTGGCGCTCGTACTGGAACAACGACCCCAAGGAGCTCGCGGCGGCCGGCACGTGGCTGTTGTACGCGGCCTACCTCCACGTCGCTGGTCGCGGCGACCGCGCCGGCCGCGCAGCGCCCTGGTTGCTGGTCGCCGGCTTCGGGGCGGTGCTGTTCACCTTCCTGGGGGCCAGCCTGGTGTTCCCCGGCCAGCACAGTTACGCCGGCGTGTAGCCGCGCTCAGTCTCCCGGCATCAGCGCGCCGACGAAGGCGCGCATCTCGGCAAGGTTGGGCAGCATGACCCAGCCCCGGCTGCCGACGAAGCCGGCCGAACCGAAGCGTGGCGGCATGAGGACCTGCGTCACGACCTT
>JAICQM010000110.1 GCA_025937875.1 Chloroflexota bacterium | reverse complement strand
GCCGGTCGCGAGCTGATCGCCGAGATCAACCGCCAGCACCTGGTCCTCGATCTCGCGCACGCTGGGGAGCGGACGATCCTCGAAGCCATCGACGCCTCGGACGCGCCGGCGATCATCTCGCACGCCAACGCCCACGCGGTCTTTCCCAGCCCACGCAACGCGACCGATGCCGTCCTGGATGCCATCGCCGCCTCCGGCGGCGTCATCGGCCTGACCCTGTGGTCCCCGATGGTCGGGGGGAACGGCTCGTGGCCGACGCTCGACGACTTCAAGCGCCACGTCGCGTACGTCGCGGAACGCATCGGCACGTCCTTCATCGGCCTTGGTTCAGACCACTCGGAGGGATATCCGCGTGACGCGTGGGAGGCGCTGTTCAGCGCCAGCGGGCGCTACCCGAGCGTCGCCGGCCTGATGGGCAGCTGGTATGGATACGACACGCGCTTCGTGCGCGATGCCGGGAGCTGTCGCGACCTCGGACGGGTGGCAGACGCGATCGCCTCCCTTGGCTTCAGCACCGATGAGCTCACTGGCATCCTTGGCGGGAACTTCCTGCGCGTCTTCGAGCAGGTGTGGGGCTGACGATGATCGAGCCGGGCGGGGACCCTGCGCTCGAGCGGCTGTTCGCCTATCGCCGCCGGCAGAACGACTTCCGGCTGGCGCCCGATGCCAGTGCCCTCCTCCTGGTCGATCTCCAGTACGGGAGCGCCAGCCCGGACCACGGGTTCAATGCGATCTACCGGGACATTGGATTCGGCGACGTCGTCGACGGCTACGTGTCGCGGCTGCGTGACACCGTCATCCCAGCCGTCCAGCGCCTCCAGGCTGCCTTCCGGGCGGCCGGCGCCCCCGTGGTGTTCCTCACCGTCGGGACCCTGACCGGCGACTACGGCGATCTGACGCCTCGCTTCCGGCGAGCCGTGACCTACTGGCGCGAGCAGGGACTCGAACCTCCCTACGCACGCCTGGGCACGCGCGAGATGCAGGTCCTCGACGAGATCGCCCCGTTGCCGGGGGAACCGGTGGTCCCCAAGACCGGGGCGAGCGGATTCACCGCATCCCCGCTGGAACGCGTGCTCTTCGGTGCCGGCGTCCGGCAGCTCGTGATCGGAGGCGTGGCCACCAACTACTGCGTCGCTTCGACGTTGCGCGACGCTGCCGACCGCGGATACGACTGCGTGCTGGTCACCGATGCCTGCGCGGACGTGACCGACGCGGCGCACGACATCGGTATTCGGTCCAGCGCGCCGTTCTGTCGCGTGGAGACCGCCGATGCGGTCATCGCCGAGCTGCACGGATAGCTCGTCGGTGCCCCCGCCGATCGGATACTATCGAACTGTACTGATACGGCAGAACGGTTTGGAGGACGGCGGTGGCCGAACCCAGCTTCACCATCGGCGCAACCGACGTTGCGCCCGGCGCGCGGCAGGTCGTCACGCTGCCGGTGACCACCGGCCTGAACGGGGCCGCACTGAACCTCACCGTGCATGTGGTTCACGGGGCGCGACCCGGTCCGACGCTGGCGCTCCTCTCCACCCTGCATGGCGGCGAGTGGTTCTCGATCCTGCCCCTGCGGCGGCTCGTCCAGGAGGAGGACCCGGCCGGGCTGGCCGGCACGCTGCTGGTGGTCCCGGTCGCCAACCCTCCGGCGCTCGGCCGGTTGCTGCGGAACGCTCCCGACCGCACCGACAGCCCCGACATGAATCGCGTATTTCCCGGACCGCTGGCGGCGACCAACGACCAGCTGGCCGCGGTCGTCACGAAGGAGATTCTCGCCCGCAGCTCGTGCCTGATCGACCTGCACCAGGGTCCGTGGGGCGCAGCGTTCCGCGACATCCTGATCCCCGACGACGCGGAGCCGATCGCCGCGGATCACGCGGAGCGCCTGGCCCTCGCCTTCGGGTCGCCGATCATCCGGCGCGCTCCGGTGGTGAAGGGCTTTCCAGGTCCGCGATCGTCGATCGGCTATGCGGGCGGCGTGCTCGGCATCCCGGCCATGGGCGTCGAGGTCGGTGGAGCCGGGTTCGGAGCTGCGCTCGAGGAAGGCTGGATCCAGGCGACCATCGACGGCATTCGAGCGGTGATGGCTGAGCTCGGCATGGTGCGCGGGCCGATGCCGGAGCGACCGACCCGGCAGCTCGTGTATCGCAAGAGTCACCGCGTCAACCCGCGGGTCGGCGGCCTGCTGCGGTCCCGCTTCGGTGGCGAGCGGCTGGGGGAGGCGATCGCCGCCGGCACCCTGCTGGGGGAGGTCCTGAGCCCGTACACCAACGAGGTGATCGAGGAGCTCCGGGCCCCGGCCGATGGACTCCTGTTCTACACCGCCCGTGACTATCCGGTGGAGCCCGGTGGCTGGGCCTTTGGCATCGCTGACACACAGGAAGGGGCCAGGTGGGTGGAGGCATGACCATGTCCGAGCCGGATGCCACGCTCCAGATCGCGGGCACGCACATGCCTCGAGGCCGGACGACCCACGTGCGAGTTCCGGTGCTCACCGACCTCGACGGCAGCGACATCGCGCTGCACGTGCACGTCATCGCCGGCGTGCGCCCCGGTCCGACGCTGGCCGTCGTGACCGTCCTCCACGGCGGTGAGTGGCAGGCGGTCGACATCAGCCTTGCCCTGCTCGATCGCCTCGACCCCGCCGAGATGACCGGCAACCTCATCGTGGTCCCCATCGCCAATCCGCTCGCCTTCGCGACCGGGACGCGCAACATCGTCGACGAATCCGACAGCCCCGACCTCAATCGATCCTTCGGCGGGGAACAGGCATGGCTCGCCGACCAGCTGGGTCGGGCCATCGTCGACCACGCGCTGTCGCACGCCGACGCGGTGCTGGACTTCCACAGCGGCCTGTGGGGCGGCACGATGGGATCGGTCACCTGCGGTCGCGACTACGCCGATCCGGCGGTGTCGCAGCGCTCGTACGAGCTGGCCCGCGCCTTTGGTCGTCCGCATGTCAGGCGCGGCGACCTGGCCACCCGCTTCCCGGGCCCAAAGAGCATGGTTGGCTACGCCGGCCAGGTGCTCGGCATCCCGGGCGCAATCTCCGAGATCGGTGGTACCGGCTTCGCACCGGAGATCGAGGCCCAGTGGCTCGAGGACAACGTGGCGGGTGTCCGGGGCGTCATGCAGGAGCTCGGCATCCTCGACGGCGACCCGCCACGAGCCGCCGAGGTCCTGGTCTTCGACGCCGTTCGGCGGGTGAATCCGACGATCGGGGGCATGCTCGAGCCGGTCTTTCCGCCGGAGGGGATGATGCGTGACGTCGCCGAGCAGGGAGACCTGTTGGGGCGGGTCTGGAGCCCCTACACCCTCGACGTGGTCGAGGAGCTGCGAGCCCCGGTGCGCGGGCTGGTCGACATGGTGCCCCGTCCGTACCCCGTGCGTCCCGGCGACTGGGCGTATCTGATGCTCGACCTCGATGCGCCCGGGACCAGGACGGTCGTGGGAGACGAGCTGCCCTAGGCCGGTGCTCGTTCGATCACAATAGCCTGGTGACCATTCGCCCTCGTCACGGCGCCAGCCGCCCGATGTCCCGTGGCTGACCGACCGCAGCCGGCATCGCTGTCCTCGGTCACCAGTGTCACGTTCGACCGCCGCAGCGCGGTTCCGCTGTTCCGACAGCTGAAGTATCACCTCGTCCACGCCATCTCGACGGGGCGCATCGCCCCGGGCGCTGCGTTGCCGTCGGTTCGCGCGGTGAGCCACGCGCTCAACATTGCGTCTGCCACGGTCCAGCGAGCGTACGCGGAGCTCCAGGCGGAGGGGCTCGTCAGCGGGGAACAGGGCCGCGGTGTCTTCGCGTCGGCGCTCGACGATCGTGGGCCGGCCGACCAGCACACGCGGGACGAGCTGCTCCGCGACGTCCTCATCGCGCCGATTCGCCAGGCGCAGGCGCTGGGCTTCAGCGCGACCGAGATCGCCGCCGCGGCTCGATCGCTGGTCGATGCCCACGAGGGGGCGTCCGTTCCGCGGATCGTGTTCGTTGGTCGAGCGCCGGACGTCATCGACAAGTACGTGCCCCTGCTCCGTGGCGCGCTACCCGATGCGGCCGACGTCCAGGGGATCGAGATCGCCACGTTGCGCGCGACACAGGGCGCGGTGCTGGAGGAGCTCGCGCCGGTTCGGATGCTCGTGTCGCTGGTGTCGAACTTCGCCGAGGTGCGGGCCGAGGGCCACCGGCGCGGGATCGAGGCCTATGGGCTCACCGTGGAGCTGAGTGCAGCCACGAAGCGCGCATTGGTCAGCCTGCCCGCCGAGGCGCGCATCGGCCTGCTGGCCGAGACGCCGTTTCTCTCCAACACGCGGGCGATGGTGGAGCAGATCCGGGGGCATCACGCCGAGGTCACGTGGGCGTCGCCGGATGACGGGCCGGAGGCGGTGCGGGCGGCACTGGCCGACCGCCAGGTCGTGCTTCACACCCTCGGCCTGCGCTCGCTGGCGCACGAGTCCGCCCCGGCCGGGGCGGACCTGATCGAGCTGACGTTCCTGCCGATGGACGCCTCGCTTGGTCACCTGGCCGAGGTCGTGGCCTCGATGGCCCGCTGACCACCGACCGACGGTTCGTCGGAGGGGATCCTTGGCCGCTTGTTGCATGGGGCGGAGGTAACGGCCATCGCGGGCCATTTCGGTGCGGTGCGTCGGTCTCGGTGGGTGGTGCGAGCGTGAGCAGAGGTGCCCGGCGGCGGCACCATGCCGGAGATGAAGGCCTTGTTGGCCGTTACCTCCGTGTGGTGGAACAAATGCCCATCGAACGCGGGCGGACCGTTGACCGGCGACCCCCTGCCGCCGATACTCGCGGCGCACTAGAGGAGGCGGCCCGTGCAGTGTCCGACCTGCGGCACGGTCAACGAGCCCGGCAGAAAGTTCTGCCGTGAATGCGGCGCGAGCCTGGCGCTCGCCTGCCCGGCCTGCGGCACGCCCAACGCCCCCGGCACCAAGTTCTGCGGCGAGTGCGGCACCCGTCTGCTGACCGACGCCGCGGCCGCCACCGCAGCGGACGGCGGCCCGGCGGCCGAGGCGCGGACCGCGGAGCGGCGGCTGGTATCGGTCCTGTTCGCCGATCTCGTCGGCTTCACGACGCTCTCCGAATCACGTGACCCGGAGGCGGTCCGCGAGCTGCTGAGCCGCTACTTCGAGACCGCTACCCGGATCGTCGGCTCGTACGGCGGGACGGTGGAGAAGTTCATCGGCGACGCGGTCATGGCGGTGTGGGGTGCGCCAACCGCCTTCGAGGACGATGCCGAGCGATCCGTGCGCGCCGGCCTCGACCTGGTGGCCGCCGTCCGTGCCCTGGGCGAGGAGGCCGGCGCGGCGCTCCAGCTGCGGGCCGGGGTCATGACCGGCGAGGCGGCTGTCACGCTCGGCGCGCAGAACCAGGGCATGGTGGCCGGCGATCTCGTCAACACCGCGGCCCGCATCCAGTCGGTGGCGCCACCCGGAGCGGTGCTGGTCGGCGAGGCGACGATGCAGGCCGCCGCCGGCGCGATCGCCTTCGAGCCGGCCGGCGAGCACGAGCTGAAGGGCAAGACCACCCCGGTGCCCGCATTCCGTGCGCTGCGCGTCATCGCCCAGCGCGGCGGGGCCGGGCGCAGCGAGCAGCTGGAAGCGCCGTTCGTTGGCCGCGCCGCCGAGCTGCGGATGCTCAAGGACTTCCACGCCGCGACCGCCGCGGAACGTCGCCCGCGGCTGGTCTCGATCTTCGGCCAGGGCGGCATCGGCAAGAGCCGACTGGTGTGGGAGTTCCTCAAGTACATCGACGGCGTTACCGAGGTCGTCTATTGGCACCAGGGCCGCTCCCCGGCGTACGGAGAGGGGATCAGCTTCTGGGCGCTGGCCGAGATGGTCCGTAGCCGCGCCATGATCACCGAGGCCGACGACCCGGCCGCCCAGCGCACGAAGCTGGGAGCCACTCTCGACGAGCACGTGCCCGATGCAGCCGAGCGGGCCTGGATCGAGCCCCGCCTGCTCCAGCTGCTGGGCCTCGAGGGCACCGACGCCGACGCGCGCCCGGACCGCGAGTCCCTCTTCGCCGCCTGGCGCGTCTTCTTCGAGCGCATTGCCGAGAAGGGCGTGACGGTCCTGGTGTTCGAGGACCTCCAATGGGCCGATGACGGCCTGCTGGACTTCATCGACCACGTCCTCGAGTGGACGCGCGACCGACCGATCTACCTCATCGGCCTGGCGCGGCCCGAGCTGCTCGACCGCCGGAGCGACTGGGGCGCCGGGCGGCGCAACTTCACCTCGCTCGTCCTGGAGCCGCTCCAGGCGGACGACATGCGGGAGCTGCTGGGCGGGCTGGTGCCCGGCCTGCCGGAGGCGGTCGTGGAGCGGGTCCTCGAGCGCGCGGAGGGCATCCCGCTGTACGCGGTGGAGACCGTGCGAATGCTGCTCGCCGAAGGCCTGGTGACGCCCGAGGACGGCGGGTATCGGCCCACCGGTGATCTCTCGGAGCTTTCGGTCCCGGCGTCGCTGCACGCGTTGATCGCGTCGCGGCTGGACGGGCTGGACCCAGGGGATCGGTCGTTGCTGGAGGCGGCATCGGTCATCGGCAAGACCTTCGGCGTAGATGCCCTGACGGCGGTCAGCAGCGGCGACCCGTCCGACGTTGCCGAGCGACTGCGCGGCCTGGTGCGGCGCGAGATGCTGACG
>JAICQM010000134.1 GCA_025937875.1 Chloroflexota bacterium | reverse complement strand
GGTCGAGCGGCGGAGCGGGCCGTTGTGGATCGGGGCTGCCGCCTCCCTGAAGATCTTTCCGCTCATCTATGCGGTGGTGTACGTGGGTCGCCGCCAGTACGGCCGCGCCTTCGCCGCGGCGGCCGTCGCCGGCATGCTCTGGCTGCCGATCCTGCTGTACGACCTGCGCGCCTACCAGGGCGGATTCGCCGACTCGCCCAGCCCGTTCCTGGCCATCCACCCGGTGGTGTTCGCGGCGCTCGCTCTGGCTGCGGCGGTCTTCGCCCTCCGCGCGGCCAGGACTCGCTACGCGTGGCTCGCCGCGGCCGTTGCCGTGTTCGTCTCGCTGCCGCGCGTGAGCCTCATCGATCTCAGCCACATGGCGGTCGGCGCCGTCAAGCCTGACCCGGATGCCATGGGTCAGAAGGGCTAGATGACCGCCACCGGACCCATGCTAGGGTTGCGCGCGCATCGGCCCGCACGACATCGACGGAGGGTTCCTTGAACGACAGGCTTCGGCTGCTCCTGCTCAGCTTCCTGATGCTGTTCGTGGAGTTGGCCCTCATCCGCTGGGCGGGCTCGAACGTCGTTTACCTGTCGTACTTTTCCAACTTCGTGCTGCTCGGGAGCTTCCTGGGCATCGGCATCGGCTTCCTGCGCGGGCGCGCCCGCTTCAACAGCTTCCGCTATGCACCGGTTGCGCTGACGCTGTTGATGGCCTTCATCTTCATCTTCAAGGTCGAGATCAATCGCAGCGGCAGCGACGTCCTGTACTTTGGCCAGCTGGTGCCCAGCGGGCTGCCGACCTGGGTCACGCTGCCGGTCATCTTCGCCGCCGTGGCGGCCGTCATGGCCATGTTGGCCGAGGGTGTCGCCCGCGAGTTCGTGAAGTTCCCGCCGTTGGAGGCCTACCGGCTCGACATCGGCGGCAGCATCCTGGGCATCGCGGCGTTCTCGGTGCTCTCGTTCCTGTGGGCGCCCTCGATCGCCTGGGGAGTCGTCGTGGCGATCGTCTTCCTGCTCGTGAGGCGCACTGGATGGCTGGTGCTCCAGGTCGTTGCGCTGGCCGTGATGCTCGCAATCCTGGGCCGCGAATCCACCACGCCGCTCTACAGCTGGTCGCCCTACTACAAGGTGCACACGTTCCCAGTCCCCGCCGAGCGCGGACCGTACGAGTTCGCGGTCAACGGCATCCCGCACCAGTCGATTCAGTCCGTCGAGGAGCGGCGCGCCACCGACCAGTCGTACTTCGTGCCATACGAGCGCGCGACGAGCAGCTCGTTGGAGACCGTCCTGATCGTCGGCGCCGGGACGGGCAGCGATGTCGCCATCGCCCTCTCCGAGGGCGTCGGCCACGTCGACGCGGTCGAGATCGATCCTCGCCTTCAGCAGCTCGGCTCCCAGCTGCACCCGGACGAGCCCTATCAGGACGCGCGTGTGACTCCCCATATCGATGACGGGCGCGCCTTCCTCGAGCGCACGGACCAGAAATACGACCTGATCCTCTTCGCGCTGCCGGATTCGCTCACCCTGGTTCAGGGTCAGTCCTCGCTGCGCCTGGAGAGCTACCTGTTCACCCAGGAGGCCATGGCCTCGGCACGGGAGCACCTCAACCCGGGCGGGGCGTTCGCGATGTACAACTACTACCGCGAGAGTTGGCTGGTGGAACGCCTGGCCGCCACGCTGGCTGCCGCCTACGGTCATCCGCCCTGCGTCGACAGCGTCGGCGACGTGGGCAAGCTGGCGGTCATGACCATCGGCCTCGAGACCGATGACGTCACCTGCGCCGATGGCGCTTCGGCCCCGGCCATCGGCGCCTCGGCGCCAGCGCCGGCGCACGACGACTACCCGTTCGTCTACATCCAGGAGCGCGGGATCCCGCCGTTCTACCTGCTGACGATCGGCCTCATCCTGGCCGCCTCGCTGGTCATGGCCCGGGTCGCCGGGGGGCCATTCCGCCAGATGACCAGCTACCTCGACCTGTTCTTCATGGGGGCCGCGTTCCTCCTGCTCGAGACCAAGAGCGTCGTCCAGTTCGCCCTCCTCTACGGGACAACGTGGTTCGTCAACGCGCTCGTCTTCGCCGGCGTGCTCATGTCGGTCTTCGCTGCCATCGAGGTCGTACGCCGGGTACGGCTGCCCGACGCCCGCTTCCTGTACCTGGCCCTGCTGGTCTCGGTGATCATCAGCTGGCTCGTGCCAGCAGGTGCTCTGCTCGGGCTCGATCCGACGCTCCGTTTCGTGGCCGCGATCGCGCTGTGGTTCACCCCGATCTTCATCGCCAACCTGGTGTTTGCGCAGCGCTTCGCCACCGTGGAGGCATCCAACGTGGCCTTCGGGGCCAACCTGCTGGGCTCGATGGTCGGCGGGCTCATGGAGTACGCGGCGCTCATCACCGGATACCAGACGCTGGCCCTCGTGGTGGCACTGCTGTACACCCTGGCGTTCCTCGCTGGTCGAGGCCATCTCAGGGTGATGCGCGAGGCCGCGGCGGAACCGACATGACCGGCGAGCCCAGCGTGACCTGCGCGTGACGGTGGGCAAGCCACTCCTCCCCGGCCTCAAGGGCGTTTCGCTCGGCGTGCTGGCGGCCTTCGCCGTTCTGGCGCTCAGCCAGGTGCACAGCACCTGGTGGTTCCAGGACAGCGCGGCGTATTGGGGGGCCGCGCTCCGGCTGCGCGAGGGCGAGCCGCTGTACCCGATGCTGGCCAGCCAGGACGCATCGAGCGTCTATCGCTATGCGCCGTGGTTCGCATTCGCCTGGGTGCCGCTGACGCTCCTTCCCGAAAGCCTGGTCCTGGGGACGTGGAGCCTGGCGATGGCCGCGGCTGCTGGCTACTGCGCGTGGGTGCCGCTCAGCTACCGATCAGCGGCCGGCATCGCGCTCGGCCTGCTGGCCGTGGCGCTCCTGATGCCGGCCGCCGCGAGCGGCAACGTCCAGCCGCTGATCGTGGCCATACTCCTGTGGGGCGTGGAGCGCCGGAGCGGGCCACTCTGGATCGCGGCGGCCGCCTCGCTCAAGGCGGCGCCCATCCTGCTCGTCGGCGTCTTCCTCGGGCGCCGGCAATGGTGGCGGGCGGCCATCACGCTCGCCATCACCGCGTTTCTGGTAATGCCCATGCTGCTGTTCGACCTCGCTCACTACCCGACGGCTGCGGCGGCGGCGACCGGACCCCTTCCCACTATGCTCAGCCTCGCCGTCGCCGCAGTCCTGGTGGCGCTCGCCGTCGGGCTCGCCCGGACCCGGTACGGCTGGCTGGCCGCAGCGGCGGCGGTGATGCTGGCCATCGTCAGGTGGAGCTACTACCAGCCGACCTTCCTGCTGGTCGGGCTGGCGCAGCGCCGGAGCGGGGAATGACGGCGCGAGTCTCGCGGCTCCCAGCCATCGATCCCCGGTTCGTCGGCGGTGTGATCGCGGTCGCCCTGCTGGTCGCGCTCAACGTCTACCTGTTCCTGCTCACCGACTGGTCGATGCTGCGCGGCGATCCCGGCGCCGACTGGACGATCTTCGGCGAGGCCGGGCGGCGGGCGTCGAGTGGCGGCGATCTCTACGCGGTGGAGGATGCCTACGCGTTTCGGTACTCCCCGCTGTTGGCGCACGCGTTCGCCGCTCTCCACCTCATCGGCCCGCTCGCCTGGCGCGCGCTCCACGTGGCAGCGGTAGCGTCGCTGGCCTGGGTCGACACGCGACTGGCGCTGGTCACGCTTCTGGCCTGGCCGTTCTGGTTCGACGTGGAGGCGGGAAACCTCATGGCGTTCACGTTCGTCCTGGCGGCGTGGGCGCTGGCCGGCCGGGGATGGGCCATCGGCGGCTTCTTCATCCTCGGGCTCCTGGTGCCGCGGCCCCTGGCGTTGCCGATCATCGTCTGGCTGCTGTGGAAGCACCCCGCATGGCGTCTGCCGTTCGTCGGCCTGTTCATCGTCCACGCAGCCGCCGTGCTGGCCACGGGGTGGGGTCCGGCCTGGGTCGCGGCACTCGCGGCGTCGACGGCAGAGACCGGCTCCGCCCTCAACTTCGGGCCATCCCGACTGATCGGAGCAGTCTGGATTCCCATCGGATTGGTCCTGGCCGCGATCCTGACCTGGCGGGGCCGGCTTGGCCTCGCGAGCCTGGCAGCGAGCCCCTACTGGCTGCCCTACTACTTCCTGATGCCCCTGCTCGACCTCCGCCGCGACCCGAGGCGAGGATGATCAATCGGCTGAGGGCCGGCGCCCTGTCACCGGGGGTGTGGCGCATCGCAACGGTCATCGCCATTGCGTACCTCGCCGTTCGCTGGGCGCTGCTGGTCCCCGACCAGGGCGGCATCCACGGCGTGGACGCGCGGACCTACTGGGAGGCGCCACTCGGTGATCCATATCCAGGACCGCAGATCGGCCTGCCTGGCGCATACCTCTACTCGCCGGCGTTCATCCAGATGCTGGCGCCGCTCCGCGCCCTTCCCTGGGACGTCTTTCACGCCCTGTGGACCGGTCTGAGCATCGTGGCACTCGCATTCCTCGTCACGCCCGTCGGCGGGGCGCTGGCGATCACGTTCCTGCCCTTCGTGTTCCGCGACATCTTCGTCGGGAACATTCACCTCATGCTGGGAGCGGCCATCGCCATCGGGCTGACCTATCCGGCGGCGTGGGCGTTCGTGCTGCTGACAAAGGTCACGCCCGGCGTTGGCCTGCTCTGGTTCGCGTTCCGCCGCGAATGGCGTCAGCTGGCGATCGCCGTCGGCGCGACGCTCTTGATCGCCGCGGTCTCGTTCGTCCTCGCGCCGGCGCTGTGGTTCGCATGGGTCGAGCGTCTCACCGGCGACACCGGGACGGCGGGTGAGGGCTACATGGCCATCCTCCTCGTCCGGATAGCGCTCGCCGCGGGTGTCGTGGCGCTGGGCGCGGCCGTGAACCGTTCATGGTTGGTACCGATCGCCTGCACCATCGCGATTCCCATCCTGTGGCCGGATAGCCTCGCCATCCTCCTCGGAGCCGTGTACCTCATTCGCAGGCGCGGCCTGCGCCTCCGCGCGGAGCCGGCTGCATGACGTGGCTACGCCGCGCATCGACGGCAGTCGTCCTGGCCTTCTTCGCTCTCGCCCTGCTGCCGCGCGCCACATGGCCGCTCATCGATCCCGACGTGTGGTGGCACATCCGGGCCGGGGAGGAAGTCCTCAACACCGGCGCCATCCCGCGCGTCGACACGTGGAGCCTCACCGCCGCGGGTCAGCCGTGGACGAGCCAGGACTGGCTCAGCAACGTCCTGCTCGCGCTTGGCTACCGCCTCGGTCCGTGGGGCATGACCCTGCTGTCGCTGGCCTATGCGCTGCTCGCCGTGGCCGCCTTCGTCATCCTCTGGCGCGCGATCGACGCTCGCCGGCCGCAGGTCGGCTGGCTGGCGCGGGTGGCCTGGTTCTCGGCCGCGCTGTTGCTGGCCGGCCCGGTGCTCGGCGTGCGGGTGCAGGTCGTGGACCTGACACTCGGTGCGCTGGTCGTCCTGCTCTTGTGGCGATTCCTGGCGGATCACCGCCGCCGGTGGCCCGCGTTGTTGCCGCTGGTGGCCGTGGCGTGGGTCAACCTGCATGCCGGCTGGGTGTTGCTGTTCCTGTTCGGGGGAGCGGTGCTGGTGGGGGAGGCTGTCGATCGCGCCGTCGGCCGCCGACCAGATGGCGAAGAGCCGCTGAGGTGGCGCGACCTTGGCTGGCTGGGCGCGATGCTCGCCGCCTCGGCAGTCGCGCTGACGCTCAACCCGAACGGGATCGCCATCTACGCCTACCCGTTCGACACCG
>JAICQM010000140.1 GCA_025937875.1 Chloroflexota bacterium | reverse complement strand
CGACGAGGCGGTCGCTCCCCGGCTTCTCCCAGTCGCTCGCGTCGAACCCCTGCAGCTCCCAACCGGCCTGGTAGGCCGGCGTGCGCAGGTACGGGGCGAGGTAGGCGCGGGCGGCGGCCCGCGCCGCGTCGGCATCGGTCTCCAGAATGGACGGGCAGGTCACCGCGAGCGTCGGGCGCGCGTCGGACGGTGCGGCGTCGAGCACGGATCGCAGGTGCGCCACGCGCTCGGGGGTGACGAGGTACGGGAAGGCGCCATCGGCATCGGTCGCCGCGAGGGTGGTCATCCGGTCGCGCAGCGCAGCCAGCAGCACGGGCGGCTCGACCGCCACCGCCGGCCCGCGCCAGACGGCGGCGCGATAGGCGGCCAGGAACTCGCGCATCCGCGTCAGCGGGCGCTCGAACCGGTGCCCGCGCAGCTTGCCGGCGAGGTGCGGATGCGAGACGCCGAGGCCCAACACGAAGCGTCCGGCCGTGGCCTCGGACAGGGTGAGCGCCGCCATGCGCGTCGACTGCGCATCGTGGCCCCAGATGCCGACGATCGACGTGCCCAGCACCACCGAGGTCGTCTCCGCCGCCAGCAGGCCGAGCAGGGTGAACGGGTGGCGGCCGACCGTCTCGGGTACCCATAGCGTCCCGAAGCCGAGCTCGTCGACCCGCCGCGCGTAGGCGCGCGCATCGTCGATCGACAGCGAGTCGAGGTGCCCCCAGACGCCGGTCTGGCCAAGGTCCAGCATGGCCCGATGCTACCCCGCCGGCTCGAACCGATAGCGCAGGTAGAGCTCATCGCGGTTGCGCAGCACGCTCGCCAGGCTGCCGGGCCGCGGTGCCGACGCGAACGGCGATCCGCCCTCGATGGCGGCGATCATCGGCAGCGCGTCGCTCGCCACCAGTGATGAACCAATGGTCCAGCACACCTCGTCGAGACAGCCGGCAGCGAGGAAGGCGGCGTTGGTCGTCGGCCCGCCCTCCAGCAGGACCGAAGCGACGCCGCGCTCCGCGAGCCGGTCGAGCACCCAGCGCGGATCGGGCCGCGCGGTGTGGGCACGCAAGAGCTCGATGCCGGACGGGGGATCCTGCGGGTTGCCGGCCCCGACGATCAGCAGGCGCCGCTCGTCCCCGCCGTGCCAGCGCGCGACGTCGACGGGCGACGTGCCGGCAATGACGACGCTCAGCGGCCGCCGCCCGCGCACCAGATCGTCGGGGATGCCCAGCCACGCGCCGTAGGCGCTCACCGTGCCGGCCCCGGTCGCGACCGCGTCGTGGGCGGCGCGGTACAGGCGCATCAGACGGCGGTCGGTGCGACCGCTGAGCCCCTCGGCGGTGCCGTCGACCTGGGCCCGGCCGTCGACGCTGGTGACCATGTTGATCGTCACCGACGGGCGGCCGTCGACACGCGGCGGCCGGTACGAGGCCAGCGCGTCATCCAGGGCCAGGCCGGTGGCTGGATCTGGCCACAGGCGATCGACGAGGTGGGGCGAGGCGGCCATCGGGCAGATCGTAGCGCCCGAGCTACTTCGTCTCGATGGCCTCGTAACGCTCCAGGTCGGCGACCGAGTCCGCGGTGAGGTCGACGCTCACCCGGGACGAGGTCAGCGACGTCACCGAGTCCGCGGGCACGACGCGGTCCGGGCCGTCGCCGGTGTCGACGGCAATGCCGTGGAAGATTCCCTCCGCCTCGGTCCCCAGCATGGCCTTTACCACGCCGATGCGCCGCCCATCGGTCCCGACGACGTCGGTGCCAGCCTCCACGTAGGTCCAGGCCACCGGGTCATCGGGACCGGGCAGGTCCAGCTCGGAGGCCTCGGGCTCACCCTGGGCGCCGGTGTTGCCCGCGTCGTCGCCGGGGGGCAGCGGGTCGAGGTCGGGCGCGATGCCGCCCTTCATGCCGGGGTCGTCGATGCTCATGGATGCCTCCTACCGCACGAGTGGTGCCACCCGTCGCTAGAGGACGAAGGGCGGCGCGAAGCCGATGAACCGATCGAACTGGCCGAAAGGCCGGTTCGACATCAGGAACGTGTAGAAGCTGTCGATGTGAAAGCCGCGCGACAGCAGGTGGCGCACGGCGATCTCGTTGATCATCGGTACCTCGAGGGAGAGCGTCGGGATCTCGAGCGCCGCAGCGCGGGTCTCGACGTGGGCCAGGATGGCGGGTTGGTCGGCGGGCTCCAGCGCGGCGATGGGGCCGTTCCCCGCGCGGCTGACGAAGGCGGAGCCAACCGGCTGTCCATCGCGCCGGTAGAGGTACCCCTCGCGGCGCTCGAGGATCCAGGCGAAGTCGTCGCCACGGTCGAACTCCAGGACCGCGCGTTCGATCTCGGCCAGGATCGGCAGGTGCTCGAGGGTCGCGGTGACGACCTCCAGGGCCGGGTCGAGCGTCGCCGGATGCGGCTCGCCCTCCACCGCCACCATCGGGAAGCGGGCCACGGTGCCGGCGCGGTAGTAGCGGGCCTGGGCGCGCACGTCGGTGGTGGCGATGATGGCCCGCACCTCGCCGCGGTCGGGCGGGAAGGCGGCGTCCAGCAGGGCGCCACCGACCCCGGCCGACTGGCGATCGGGATGGACGAAGAACTCGGAGAGCTCGAACAGCCCGCCACGCTCGACGGAGCGCGCATAGCCGATGACGTCGCCGCTTGCCCTGTCCTCGGCGACCCACCACTCGGCGGCGTGCGTGGCGAGGCGGTCGAGGAGCGGTTGCATCCGCGGCCACAGGGCCTCGGGATCGGGATCCCACGGATTGCCCTGCCGGGCGGCGAGGTCACGGACGGCGGGCAGGAAGACGTCGAAGGCGGCTCGCGAGTCGGCAGGCGTGCCGCGACGCAGGCGGTAGGTCGGCTCGGTCATGGGGTCGTCCGGTGCGATCGTAGATACGTATATACGATCGCGCGCTGCGCCACCGGGTCCGATCGGTCTAGTCGAAGATGCGCTCCAGGTGCCAGGTGCCGCGGATCTCGTCGCGAAACACGACGCACAGCAGGCCCGAGCGGCTGACCACCTTGAAGTAGGCGCGCGCCACCGGCTCGCGCCACCAGTCGTCGTCGACGCGCCAGCGGTTGCAGATGCCGAGCTCACCATGGTCGGTGCCGTCCATGCGGAGGCGCTGCGGCGTCCCCGTCGCATCGGCCTCGACCTGGACCAGCGGGTGGTCCGTGTAGAGCCGCGTCATGGACCGATGTCCACGAGCCGCGCCCGCTCCTCGTCGCGAGCCGCGGTCGGGCGGGTCAGCTCGGCACGCCAGAGGCGCCCTTCGCCGAAGCGCGCCGCCAGGCGCTCGAGCGACCAGCGCAGCTCCTCCCACTTCCCGGCCTGCGGCTCGAAGGCGGGCAGCTGCCGTCCCCGTGGATCCGTGAGGCGGTCGAGGGTGAGCGTCATGCCCGTGATCCGCGGTTCGTCCTCCGTCAGCCGCGTCCGCGCGAGCGCCTCCAGGCGACCGATGAGCAGGCGCGCGATCCAATCCGGCTCCCGCGCCGGCTCGGGGAAGCCCAGCTCGACGCGCAGGTCGGGCGCGTCCTCCAGCCGCACGGCCAGGATCGCGCGCCCGGGGGCCAGGCCGCGGTTGGCGAGCGTCTCGCACAGCTCGGCGGTGACGGCGCGCAGCACGAGGGCGATGGCGCCGACGCTCTCGAGCGGCGTCTCGAACGTTCGCGTGGCCGTCAGCCGCTCCGGGCGGCGGCGCGGGGTCAGCGGCCGCGGATCGAGGCCGCGGGCCAGCTGCTGGAGCCGCTCGCCGATGGCCCCGAACTGGGAGCCCACCGCGGCGCGCGGCAGGTCGGCGAGCTGGCCCATCGCGGTCAGCCCGAACAGCGCCAGCCGGTCGCGCGTGGCGCGGTCGGCGGGGAGCAGGGCCAGCGGCAGGTCGCGCAGCTCCTCGCGGGCCAGGATGCGCAGCGCGGCCGGCGCCCCGGCACGATCGGGACGCGCCAGCCGGGCGGCCAGCGACGCCAGCCAGCGGTTGTCGCCGATCCCGCAGCGGACGGCGAGCGGCGCCACGCCGCGGGCGAGCATGACGGCTCGTGCCGCCACCCGCCGTTCAGGGCCGAGCAGCGCCTCGAGGCCGGTCACGTCGACGAGCGCCACCCCGACGTCCACCGCCTCCACGCCCGGGGAGAGGTCGTCGAGCGCGTCGAGCATCGGCTCGAAGGGCGTGGCGTCCGCTTCCGGGGCGCGCAGATCGGGCCAGACGAGGGCGAGGATGCGCATCAGGCACTCAGGGCGGTGAGGTGGCGCCGGCGCTCCGGGAGGACCTCCACGGGCGCCGGCTCGGCGGTGGCACGCAGCCACGGATCAATGCGCCGGCCCTCGGCGAACCACAGGTCGAACGTGGCGGTGGCACCGGCGAGAGCCCAGCGGTGGCGCTCGACGGTGGCGCTGACCCGCTGCCCCACCAGGTCGCGGCCCACGCCCAGCCAGGCCTGGCGACGGAGCGCGACGCGGATGCCGGCAGTGGTCCCGGCGGCGCCACTCCCCAGAGTGAGGGCCACCGACTCGGTGCGCGGCAGCAGGGTCGCCAGGCGGTCCCACGCAGCACGCGCCACGGAGCCAGTGGCGCCGGGATCGAGGACCAGCGCGTCGAGCAGGCGGTCGCGCGCCAGCCAGGCGGCCAGCTCCACCGCTTCGTGGCCGCTCGCCGGACGCACCACCAGCAGCCACTCGAGCCGCACGCCGAGGCGGGCCGCGGTCGCCGGATCGAAGGTCCCCGGCCCATCCAGCCAGGCCACGATCCCGCCCCGCTCCTGCACGGCAGCGAGGCTGCCGAGGGCCAGGGTCGTGGCGCCGCTCCCCGTGGTGGCGTCGAGGAGCGCCAGCGACCCGCGCGGCCAGCCGCCGGTGCGCAGCGCGGCGTCGAGCTCCGGCTGCCCGGTCGGCAGCGCCTCGACGATCCTGCCCGGCGCAGGCGCCTCGCTCCCCTTTCGCAGCCCCAGCCCGCGCGCGCGAAGCGCCTCCAGTGCGGCGTCCAGGGACGAGGTGGCGGTCACGACATCGGTCTGCATCGGACTGTCCATACTAGAACAGATGTTCTATCTGGGGAAGCCCCGAAATGCCTTTGCTATACTCGCCGCCGGCCCGTTGGGGATGTAGCTCAGCTGGGAGAGCACCGCGTTCGCATCGCGGGGGTCAGGGGTTCGAGTCCCCTCATCTCCACCACCTCTCTTCCCGGCCGATCGCTCCGTATATTCGTATATACGATTTGACCGATGCGTCCGGCGACCCCGGCCCTGGGCGGTCGACTCCGGCGAAAAATGGCTGGACCAGAGCGCACCCGGCAGGGCATGATGGCGCGCACGACCTGAAGTGCCCGCTTGGCCGGCATCGGTCAATGGCTCGCCGACACGCACGTTCGAGGGAGGTCCCGTCCATGTCCCGATCCCTGCTGTCCATCGCCACACTCCT
>JAICQM010000038.1 GCA_025937875.1 Chloroflexota bacterium | reverse complement strand
TCGCCAACCAGGTCTACGTCGCCGGCATCGACGACGGCACCGGCGACCCGGTGCTGTGGACCGTCTCGCCCCACGGGGAGTGGGACGCCGGCAGCGGGCGCCTGCGCTCCGGCCTCTCGACCTGGGACACGACCCCGCTCCCCGGGGAGCCGCTGGCTGTGGCCGCCGACGCCGCCGACACAGCGCCCGGCGACGACAACGCCGACGTCCTGGTCGCCACCGCCCCCAGCGACGCGGGGCCGGCCCAGCTGGTGAGCGTCGAGACGCGAGACGATGCGCCGGCCTGGCGCTTCGCCGGCGTCGTGTTCGGCAGCATCCTGGTCGGCCTCATCTACCTCCTCGGCGCCACGATGTTCAGCCGCCGCCGGATCGCCGTGCTGGCCGCCGCCTTCGTGGCCATCGACGGCCAGAGCTTCGTCATGAGCCGCATCGCCATGAACGACATCTTCGTGGCGACCTTCATCGTCGCCGCCTACCTGCTGTTCTGGCAGGTCTGGTCGGGCCGCTGGCGGCACAGCGCCTGGTGGGCCCTGCCGCTGGTCGGCGTCCTCATCGGCCTGGCGGCAGCCACCAAGTGGGTCGGCTTCTACGCGCTCGCCGGCCTGATCGTGCTGGTCCTTGCCCGCTCGGCGCTTGGCCGGCTCATGCTCGCCGCCCTGCTGGGGCTGATCCTGGTCGTGGGCGGCATCGGTGCACCGTGGCCGTTCCTGGTCGTGTGCCTGGCCGGGGTCGCCATCGCGCTCACCATCCTGTGGCGCTGGCCGCACCGGGTGAGCGTCGACGACCTGCTGGCGCTGCCGGCGTCGGGGCTGGTGGTGGGCGGCATCGGCATGGCGTTCGCGCTCGTCTACGACAGCGTCGAGGGGCGCAATCCGGGCGACGCGGTGGAGCTCGTCTTCGCCTTCCTGGCCCGCGGCGCGCAGGCCGCCTGGCCGGGCTGGCTCATGCTGGCGGTGGGCGGGCTGCTGATCATCGGTCGCGCGCTGCGCTCGTGGCGCCGCCCGGAGACCGATGCCCGCTGGTGGGCGCCGTCGGAGATGGGCGGCTTTGCCTGGCCGTGGGCCTTCGCCTGCCTGGTGATCGTGCCGCTGGCGGTGTACTTCCTGTCCTATATGCCGTACCTGGCACTGGGGCACGGGATCGCCACCCAGGACCTCGGCCCGGGCTACGGCTGGTCACTCGACGAGCTGCACAGCCAGATGTTCGGCTACCACTTCGGCCTTGTGGCCGGCCACCCCAGCTCGTCGCCGTGGTGGAGCTGGCCGCTCGACCTCAAGCCGACCTGGTTCTACGGCCACGGCTACGACGACCGCAGCTACGCCGCGATCTACAACCACGGCAACCAGATCCTGTTCTGGGCCGGCATCCCGGCCCTCGTCTTCGCCGGCTTCATGGCCTGGCGGCGGCGTTCGCTGGCGCTGGTGCTGGTCGTGGTGGCGTTCGCCTTCCAGTACCTGCCGTGGACCCGGATCGAGCGCGCGACGTTCATGTACCACTACCTGACCGCGATGCTGTTCGCGATGGTCGCGGTCGCCTACGCGGTCGACGAGCTCCTGCGCCGGACCGATTGGCGCCCCTACGGGGTCGCCTTTCTGGCCGCGGTGGCGGCTGCCTTCCTGCTCACCTGGCCGCTGAACGCCGCCCTGGCGATGCCCGACTGGTACATCAACGCCGCCCGTGCCCTGCCGCCGTGGAACTACAACTTCCAGTTCCCCGACCCGCCGTCGGGGGAGCGGGCCGACCTGCTGGCGGCCAACGCCCTCAGGCTGGCCGGTGGCGTGGCGGCGGCGCTGGGCATCGTCGCCTTCGCCCTGGTCGGGCGCCAGGTGCTCGCCCCGTGGTCAGCCGCGGCGGGTGAAGGAGGCGAGGACGATGAGGAGCCCGGCGACGACGAGCCCGACTGGCCAGATCCGGCTCCAGTCGAGGTTGACGTACTGGCCGATGAGCGCCCAGGCGCCGACGACGATCAGGACGCCGCCGAGGATGAGCGCCCCCTGGCCTGAGTCGATCGGGCTGCCCGTTCGTTGCGCGGTCGTGCCGCGCGTGTCGTCGTCGACGACGCCGGAGGCTGCTACCGACGCCACCGCATCGGTCTTGGTCTCTTCGGGGATGACGACCAGCAGGAGCAGGTAGACCAGGACGGCGGCGCCGTTGGTCGCCAGCGCGAGGACGACCCACGCGATGCGGACCCAGGTCGGATCGACGTTCCAGTAGCGGCCCATGCCGCCGGCCACACCACCGATCATGCGTTCCGTGCGGGAGCGCAGCAGCCGTCCGTTCATGCGATCGATTCTCGCACGGGCGGGAATGCGGTGGGTGAAATGTCACCACCCAGACGTGGTACGGCTGGTAGGCGCATTTTGGGCGTCCTCTGCGGCTCGGCGAGCGGTCGCCTGAGCGTGGATCCGCCCGTCAGGGCCAATGGTTGGCCTCCATCTGCGCCTACCAGCCGTACCACGGCCGACTGGCAACGGATTGGCAGCTGGGCGCGCTTACCAGGCGTACAACGGCTGGCTGGAATCAGGGCGCTCCGAAACCCTCGCCGCACGCCCCCAATGCATCGTCCCGCCGAAGCCTTGACATCGAGATATCCGGCGGCGTAGACTGCCGCCTCGTCCACCGATACCGACCTCGCCTGCGCGCGGCCGAATCGGCCCGGCGAGCCCGCAACCATGCATCACAGGAGAGCGTCGAACTGGCCATGAAGCTTCCGAACTGCGCATTCACCGCGCTCCGGGTGCCGCCCATCAGCGGCCCGGATAACGGGAGATCTGTGCCCACCTCGAGCTGAGGTCAGGCGGCAAGGGGCCGCCACACCAGACGCCACGAGCCGTGGGCCGGATCCGGACCACGGTTTTTTGATGCCTCACCGCGAGGCGTCGCGAAACGAGAGCCGTGGTCCCACCAAAACGGGACCGCGGCTCGAATTGTGTCCGGGACCTGTCAGCAACCCATCCGATCATCGACCAGAAGAGCACAGGAGCACGCCATGACCGGCCTGCTGGAACAACCGAAGACGGACAGCGCACCGCAGCTGAGCCTGCCCATGGCGCAGCGCCAGGCTCGCCTTCGGCCGATCGAGACCGATGGCGTCCCGGCGCTCCTCGCCGAGCGCGTGACCAAGCGCTTCGTCGTGGGTCGCAAGCGCAAGCCGGTGGTGGCCGTCAACGACGTCAGCCTCCGGATCCCGCGCGGCGAGATCTACGGGATCCTCGGCGCCAACGGGAGCGGCAAGTCGACGCTGATCCGGCTCGTCAGCACGCTGCTGACGCTCGATGCGGGTCGGGTCGAGGTGTTCGGCCACGACATCGAGCGCGAGGAGATGGCCGTCAAGCGCGTCATCAACCGGGTGAGCGTGGACGCGGCCTTCTTCAAGAAGCTGTCGCCCCACGAGAACCTGACCTACGCCGCCCGCCTGTACGGGATGGACGCGGGGCAGGCGAAGCGCGACGCGATCGAGATCCTGGCCCGGCTGGGCATCGGTGAGAAGCGCCTCAGCCGGCCGCTGGAGCAGATGAGCCGGGGCATGCAGCAGAAGGTCGCCATCGCGCGGGCGCTGCTGACGAGCCCGACCCTGCTGCTCCTCGACGAGCCGACGACCGGCCTCGACCCGCGGTCGAAGCTGGACGTGCAGGCCTTCATCGAGGAGCTGCGGGACACGCATGACGCGACGATCGTGCTCACCACGCACGACCTGGACGAGGCGGAGCGGCTCTGCGATCGGATCGCGGTCATCAACGACGGGCGCGTGGTGGTGGAGGACACCCCCGACGCGCTCAAGGCGAAGGTCGCCGCCGAGCGGGGCCTGGCCCCGACCCTGGAGAGCGCCTTCATGACGTACACCGGGAAGTCGCTCGACGACGACCTCGGTGACGACGACAAGGACGACGACGACGAGTAACGACAGAGAGGAGGTGAGAACCGTGCTGAACAACCTGCCGATGCCGCAGGACCTCATGAGCGTCAACGACGCGCGCGTGGCGCAGCTGCGCCGCGAGCGTGAGGCCCTCCGGGCCCATCGGTCCAGCCGCCCCGTGCGGCGCTGGGTGGGTCGCCTGCTGGTCCGAATGGGCCAGCGCCTGGCGGCGGAGCCCAGCCTCCGGCCGGCCCGCTCCCTGTAAGCAGGGAGTCGGGTCGGCATCATCCACACCGACAGGAGACATTTCGGAATGACCCTGATGACCCGCGAGCTGAGGGCCTCGTACGCCTTCGTCGAGCGGAACTTCAACCTGACCAAGCGCTACTGGGGCTGGGAAGTCGCCTTCCTGGTCTATGCCGTGGCGGGCGCCCTCGCGGTGTCCCTCATCGGCAAGGACCAGGGGAGCGACCGGCTCCTGCTGACGCTCGTCATCGGCGCCGTCTTCTGGAACTACCTGTCGGTCGTCTTCAGCTTCATCGCCGAGACGGTTGCCTGGGAGCGCTGGGAGGGAACCCTGGAGTACACCTTCATGGCTCCGGTGCGGCGCTACACGCAGATGGTCGGCTCGACCCTGTTCGCCGTGGCCTACGGCCTCGTCCACACCGTGGTCGTGCTGGCCGTGCTGGCGCTCTTCTTCGAGCTCGACCTGTCCCGCGCGAACTTCGCGACCGGCGCGGTGTTCATGGTCCTGGGATCGTTCTCGTTCATCGGGATCGGGATCATGACCGCCATCCTGCCGCTCATGTACGTCGAGCGCGGGGCGCAGATGACGTTCGTCCTGCAGTCGGTGCTGCTGCTCATCAGCGGCGTCTACTACAGCGTCGACATCCTGCCCGGCTGGATGCAGGTGCTGAGCCACTTCAGCCCGGCGACGTACGTCCTCGAGGGCGTGCGGGCGGGCCTGATCGACGGCACCGGCATCGGGGACCTGTTCGGCGACGTGTGGCCGCTGCTCATCATGGGCACGGTCTTCATCCCGCTCGGCGTCTGGCTGTTCGGCCGGGCCGAGCGGTATGCGAAGCGAACCGGCAAGCTGAAGCGAGTCGGATGATGCCGACCGGAGCCAATGGACCGATGGATCGGCAGCACATCAGCACGACTCACCACTGGCCGCGCGGCATGCGCCGCGCGGCCGGACCCTCCACCACCTCGGAGCAACGACCATGACCATGACCACCGGGCGCCTGGCGGCGCCCGACCTCGCCGGCCTGACCCTGCGCGTCCACGACGGCGGCACGGAGATCGCCGCCGCGCTGGCGCCGATCGCCATGGCTGCCAACCTCGCCGAGGACGTCGACTTCAGCGTCACGCCCACCGAGCTCGAGAACTGGCTCAGCTACGCGGGCGACCACTTCGACCCGGCGCGCGACGTCGTCCTCGCCGAGGTCGACGGCACGCTCGTCGCCTACGCATGGGTCGAATGGGTCGACACCACCGAGGGCAATCGCGAGTTCCGGCTGGGCGGCTACGTCCATCCCGACTGGACCGGCCGCGGCATCGGCCGCCACCTGCTGGCGTGGCAGGAGGCCCACGTGCCGACCCTGCCGGCGGCACGCGAGTCGACCCGGCCGCTGGTCTACGGCACGTGGGCGCCGGAGCGGCGCGTCGCCAAGCGGCGCCTCTTCGAGCGTGCCGGCTATGAGACCGTGCGCTTCTTCTTCGACATGCGACGCCCCGACCTCGAGAACGTCGAGGTGCCGCCGCTGCCGGAGGGGATCGAGATCCGGCCCATGGGTCATGACCGTGACAGCCTCAAGCGCCTGTGGGATGCCGATTCGGAGGCCTTCCGCGGCGACCACTGGGGCGGCTTCGACGACTCAGAGGCCAACTTCGAGCGCGCCATGGCCGACCCGGACCTCAACCCCGACCTGTACGTCGTGGCCTGGGACGGCGACGAGATCGCCGGCGGCGTGACCAACGCCATCTGGAGCGAGGACAACGCCGCCTTCAACCGCCGTCGCGGCTGGCTGGAGACGGTGTTCGTGCGCCGTCCCTGGCGGCGGCGCGGCCTCGGCGCGGCCCTCGTGGCGCGTTCGCTGGTCCGCCTCCGCGAGGCGGGCATGGAGGAGGCGATGCTCGGCGTCGACAGCGCCAACCCGTCCGGGGCGCTGGGCCTCTACGAGCGCGCCGGCTTCGTCGTCCACAACCGTTCGTTCGCCCTCCAGCGGCCGGTGGGAGGTGACGCATGACGGTGAGCGCACCCGCCCTGCGCGGGTTCCGCCATCCCCAGGACGCGTCCGCCCTCGCTGACGTGTTCAACGCGATGGCCACGGCCGACGGCCTCAACGAGCGGCGGAGCGCCGAGCAGCTGGCCGCGTGGTACGCACGGACGACGCCGCACTTCGAGCCGGCCCGCGACATCCTGCTGGCCGAGCTCGACGGGCGAGCCGTGGCCTACGGGCGCCACGAATGGGTCGACACCTCGGACGGCCTGCGCGAGCACCGGATCATGGTCTTCGCCGGACCGGCCGGACGCGCGGCGGTGGATGCGCTGATCGATGCGCTGGACGAGCGGGCGGCCGCGGTGGCTGCCGCGCAGGGACCGATCGATCGGCCGCGCGTCCTCGCCACGTTCTCGGGCGATGGACAGGCGTGGCGCGTCGAGACGTTCGAACGCCGCGGCTACGAGGTCGTGCGCTGGGCGTTCGAGATGGTGCGCCCGAACCTCGACGATATCGAAGTGCCGCCGCTTCCCGAAGGGCTGGAGCTGCGGCCGATCGAGGGCCGCGACGCGCTGCGCCAGGTGTGGGACGCGGACGTGGAGGCCTTCCGGGATCACTGGGGTGGCTTCGACGCCTCCGACGAGGCGTTCGAGGAGTGGCTCACCGAGCCGGACCTGGATCCGAGCCTGTTCGTGGTCGCGTTCGACGGCGACGAGATCGCCGGCGGGGTGCTCAACCAGATCGCGGCCAGCGAGAACGAGCAGCTCGGCATCCGTCGCGGCTGGCTCGACTCGGTCTTCACGCGTCGCCCATGGCGGCGGCGCGGCCTCGCCGCGGCGCTCGTGGCCCGCTCGCTACTCGTGCTCCGCGATCGCGGCATGGACAGTGCCATCCTGGGCGTCGACGCCGAGAACCCGACCGGGGCTCTCGGCGTCTACGAGCGGGCTGGCTTCGAGGTCGCGACCCGCGAGCCGGCCCTTCGACGCGCATGGCCGTTCTGATCCCCGGGGCGCCGGCGATCCCGGGCCTCGCCTTCCGTCGGCTGCGTGCACCGGCCGACTACGCCGAGATCGCGGCCGTCTTCAACGCCGTCGCGGCCGCCGATCATCACTTCTTCCGCGTGACGCCCGAAGGGGTCGCGCACTGGTATGCGCATCCCGACGGCTGGGACCCCGCGACCGATGAGCTGATCGTCGAGGTGGATGGGCGTATCGTCGGCTGGGCCGACGTCCGTTACGCGCCCGACACCGATGGCACACCGGTCTACGCCCTCGGCTGCGCGCTCCTGCCCGAGGTGCGCCGCCGCGGCCTGGGGACCGCGCTCCTCGCCCACAACGAGGCGCAGGCACGGGCGCGAGCGGCGATCGAGGCGCCGGGCGCATCGGTCCTGCTGCACGCATCGGCGACCGAGCACCAGGCAGGCGCGATGGCGCTGCTGGAGAAGGCGGGCTACCGAGTGGCGCGCTGGTTCATCGAGATGGTCCACCCGTCGCTCGACGCGGTGCCGGAGATGCCGATGCCCGACGGTCTCGCCATCCGGCCGATGGAGCCGGCCGATCATCGGGCCGTCTTCGACGCCGACAGCGAGGCGTTCCAGGATCACTGGGGTGGCATCGACGTGTCCGAATCGGCCTTCGAGCGCTTCTTCGGTGGGCCCGAATTCACCCCCGAGCTGTGGCGGGTGGCGTGGGACGGCGACCAGGTGGCAGGGGTGATCATGGTCCGGGTCCTGACCGCCTACAACGAGGAACACGATGCGCGGCGGGTGCTGATCAACGGCGTCAGCGTGCGTCGCCCGTGGCGCGGTCGCGGCCTGGCCCGGGCGCTGCTGGCGGACGCGCTGCGCGGAGCGCGCGACGCGGGGTTCACCAGCGCCACCCTCGACGTCGACGCCGAGAATCCCACCGGGGCGCTGGGCGTGTACGAGGCGGTCGGCTTCGAGGTCGACTCCCGCAGCCGCGCCTACCGCCGGCCGCTGCCTGAGGGCTGACCGAGCTCAGTCGGCGCGGGCGGGGCTCGTGCCGACGCGCTCGCGGACCTCGTGGTAGTAGTCGACCAGGCGGCGGGTGACGCTCGGCCAGCTGTAGTCGGGCGCCTTGGCCCGCCCCGCCTCGCCCATCTCGTGGCGCAGGTCGGGATCCCGCGCCAGCGTGTAGAGGGCGGCCGCCAACGCGCGCGGGTTGCGCGGCTCGACGAGCAGACCCTGCACGTTGCGCTGGACCACGTTCTTGAAGCCGTGGATGTCGCTGGCCACGATCGGCACGCCGGCGGCCATGGCCTCCAGCAGCACGATGCCGAAGCTCTCCTGGCCGGTGTTGGGGGCGCAGAAGATGTCGGCACTCGCGAAGTAGCGGGCCTTGTCGGTGTCGCTGACGCGACCCAGGAACTCGACGTCGCGGAGGCCTCGCAGGCCGATGAAGCGCCGATACTCGCGTGCCTTCGACCCGCCGCCGATGACGAGCAGCCGGGCGTCGACCTTGCGCTTTCGCAGGCGGTGATAGGCCTTCAGCAGGTGGATGAGTCCCTTGCGCTCCTCGAACCGGCCGACGAAGAGGATGTTGAGCGTCCCGTCGCGCAGCTCCTCGAACGGCTCGGCGTCGTTGTACAGGTCGAGGTCGACGCCGTTGGGGATGATCTCGTAGCTGCCGGGGAAGTAACGGCTGATGAAGTGGCGTGCGGCTCCGGAGACTGCGATCCGGCCATGCAGGCGGTCCGCCAGGCGCCCGGCGAAGCGGCGGCCGACCCAGTAGCTGGGGCTGAAGCCGCCGAAGGCATGGAACGTCGCGATGTTGACCGTCCGCGAGGCGTCGAGCAGGGTGGGCGACAGGAATGGCACCAGCGGCTCGTGGAAGTGCAGGATGTCGAACCCGTGCGCGTCGAGGACTTCGCGCGCCTGGCGCTTGAAGCGCAGGCCGAGCGTCACGCGGCCCACGCTGCCATTGGCGGGGAAGGCCCACCCGGTGCCGAGGCGGATGATGTGGCCCTCGCTCTCGCGCTCGCGGCCGTACTTGCTGGTGATGATCCACACGTCGTGACCCAGCTCGCGCAGGTGCTCGTGCTGGTTGCGGACGTGGTCGTTGACGCCGCCGGGGTGCGGATAGCCGTAGGGACTGACGATCCCGATCTTGAGCGGGCCGCGCGGGTCGCGCGCCGGTGCTTCGGTCGCGACCGGCGGAGTCTCGAGCTGCGTCATCGCCACTCTCCTGTGGGTCGCAGAGTATGCCGGAGGTGCTTCCCCTTGGCGACGAGCTGGCGCCCGTAGACGGTCACGTTGTGCCAGTTGGTCCAGTAGTCGCCGCCCGGCTCGGTGCTGCCGGCCGCGAGCGCGGCACGGTAGCCGGCGGCGTCGGCGCCGTCGAACCAGGTCCACGCCGTCCCGACCGCCTGGAGGACGTGGGCATCGCTGTTGCCGACCGCCGGCAGGTGCAGCACGGTGGCATTCAGGCGCTCGCGAGCGGCGGCGCGCGAGCGGCCGGCGGCCGATGGGTTCATGAGCTCGATCCCGTCGAGGTGGTGCTCGGGGCGCTCGGCGTGGTGGGCCGCACGCAGGGAGCGAGCACCCAGCGACGGCGTCAGTGGCGCCAGCGGATGGGCGGCGATCGCCAATCCACCCTGGGCGTGCACCGCGGCCAGCGTCTCGGGCAGTGGCCGCAGGGCCGGTACCCGCTCGGCGATGAAGAGGGCCAGCACGTGGCCGCGGCGGGTGGTGATCTCCTCCCCTACCACCAGGTCGAAGCTGTAGCCGCGCCGCGCGTGGAGCTCCAGCGCGCGCAGCGCGCCGTCGATCCGCTCGTGGTCGGTGATGGCCACCACGTCGAGATCGGTGCGATCCTCCACCCAGTCGAGGATCTCCTGGACGCTGGCGGTGCCGTCGGAGTACAGGCTGTGAAGGTGCATGTCCGCCTTGCCGCGACCACCGCCGCGCGGCGCACGGGCGCCCTCGCCGCGGGCGGGCGAGACGGTGGCGGTCATGTGCGCTGGTCGCTCCAGAACGGCTGAAAGATGGCCCACCACTGCTCCGGCGCCTCGGCGATCGACTCTTCGAACCGGCCCCCCATCTCGCGCGTGATGCGCGCCACCCTGGCACGCCGCTCCTCGCCGTCGCGGGCCGCGGTATCGAGCATCCAGCCCCGCGCCGCGAAGCGGTCCGGACCGATACGCAGGACGCGGGCGATGAGGATCGGTCGCTCGGTCATGACCGCCAGCGTGGCCGGACCGGCGGGCAGGGTCGTCGGGTGGCCGAACATGGTGACCTCGATTCCGTCGCCATCGAGGTCACGGTCGGCGACGAGGGCCACGATCTCGCCGTTGCGCAGGGCCTCGATCATCGGGCGCCGCGACTTCGACAACGGCACCACCCGCACCCCGCGCCCGACCGCCCGCCGCGTGGTGAGGAACTCGTACAGCTCGGGCGGCTCGGTCTCTTCCACCGGCGCCACGCCGGTGAAGTGGTGCGCCTCGACGAAGAACCCGAACGGCTCGAAGTTGCCGAGATGCGGGAGTGCGATGACCGCTCCGTCGCGCAGGAGCGGCTCCAGGCGGGACCAGTCGTCGACGCTCACGTGGTCCTCGATCCGTGCCGGGTCGTAGTGCGGGGCGCGCAGGACCTCGACGTAGTAACGCGCGTACTCGATGAACGCCCGCTCGACCAGGCGCCGAAACTCGGGCCCGTCGGTCGGCCGTCCCGTCGCCGCGCACACCCGCCGCAGCCCCTCGCTGACCAGCGCGCGCCGCGCATCCGCGCGGCGGTGCCACGTGCGACCGATCACGTCGGCCAGCCAATAGGCGACCCGGCGCGGCAGCGACCGCACGACGACGTCGGCCGCCGCCAGCCCGGCACGCAGCGCGAGCGACCGCATCAGGGTCGGGTCCAGTCCTCGCCGCGACGGGCCCGCTCCAGCGCAGCTGCCGCCGCGGCGCGCTCGGCCTCGGTCTGCGGCCACACCGGCCGGAACATGTACCACTGGTCCGGCGCCTCGGCGATCACCGCGCCCAGCGCATCGGCGAGCTCCTGGGTCGCGCGGTACACCTCGGCCGGCGTATCGTCGGCGGCCCGGATCGAGGGCAGGCCACGGGCGACGAACGTGTCGTGCTCGGTGCGCTGGCACCAGACGGGGATCATCGTTGCTCCGGCGCGCGCCGACAGCGTCCCCGGCCCGGCGGGAAACGTCGTCGGGGTGCCCAGGAACTCGACCGGGACGTCGCCGGCACGATAGCCGCCGTCGCAGAACAGGACCAGGCTCCCCCCGGCGCGCAGGGCGCGGAACAGGCCGCGCAGGTTGCGCCAGCCGATGATCGTGAACCCGTGCTCGGCGCGGACGCGCTTGAGATGGTCGTAGAGGCGGCCGTAGGTCGTGTCGTCGGCGACGACGTGCAGCTCCTCGCCGGCGCGCTTGAGCCCGGGACCGATCATATCCATGCCGCCGATGTGGACCGTGCAGACCAGCACCCCGGTTCCCCCGGCCCGCGCGTCGGCGAGGACGTGGACGTTGTCGATGGCCACCAGCCGCGCCGCGTCAGCCTCGGTCAGGGCCGGGAAGCGCATGACGTCGGCGAGGTACTTGGCGTAGTTGCGAAAGGCGCGCCGCGCCGCCCGTGCCACGCGTCGGTCGCCCGGTGGCAGGCCCATCGCGTGGCCGATGTTCTCGTGGATCAGGTCACGCTTCCCGCCGCCGAGGTCATAGACCACGTTGCCCGCGGCCGAGGCCACCGGCAGCACCAGGCCGCGCGGCAGCGAGCAGATGACCCGTTCCGCGAGCCGGTAGGCCCAGTAGGTCAGCAGCTCGCGCTTGCGCTCCGGCGGCTGCGCGACGCCCCCGGTGCGTTCCGGCGCCTCGGCGCGTCCCTCCGTCCGAATGGTGGCGGTCACCGGGTCAGGATGCGCCGGGGGCGGCCTTTGCCGTGGCCCGCTTCGGCTCGGCGAGCTTGCGCATCGTGCGCCGCACCGGCTTCTCGGTGCCGACCAGCGTCTCGTCGTCCTCGCCGCGGATGAAGGCCTCGACCCGGTTGTAGGCGATGTCATCGTGGATCTGGAGCGGCGGCGACTTCATGAAGTAGGCGCTCGGCGCCACGAGCGTGCCCGCCAGGCCACGGTCGAGCCCGAGCTTGGCGCAGCGGATGGCATCGGTGATGACGCCGGCGCTGTTGGGGGAGTCCCATACCTCGAGCTTGAGCTCCAAGTTGAGCGGCACGTCGCCGTAGGTCGTGCCCTCGATCCGGATGTGGCACCACTTGCGGTCCTTCAGCCACGGCACGTAGTCGCTGGGGCCGACATGGACGTCCTCATCGGCCACCTCGTAGTCGATCATGCTGGTGACCGCGTTGGTCTTGCTGATCTTCTTGGACTCGAGGCGCTCCCGCTCGAGCATGTTGAGGAAGTCGGTGTTGCCGCCGAAGTTCAGCTGGTAGGTGCGGTCGATCCGCACGCCACGGTCCATGAACAGGCGGCTCAGGACGCGGTGGGTGATGGTGGCGCCGACCTGGCTCTTGATGTCGTCGCCGATGACCGGCAGCCCGGCGTCGGCGAAGCGGCGCTGCCAGTACGGCTCGCGCCCGATGAAGACCGGGATCGCGTTCACGAACGCGACGCCCGCCTGGATCGCCTGCTCTGCGTACCACTTGGTGGCCAGCTCGCTGCCGACCGGCAGGTAGCTGACCATGACGTCCACCTTCCGCTCCCGGAGGATGCCGACGATGTCGGCCGTCGGGCCGGGGGCCTTCTGGATGACCTCGGACAGGTATTTGCCCAGCCCGTCGTGGGTCATGCCGCGCTCGACGGTAACCCCCGTATGCGGCACGTCGGCGAAGGTGAACGTGTTGTTCTGGCCGCTGAAGATCGCCTCCGACAGGTCCTTGCCGACCTTCTCGCGGTCGATGTCGAACGCGGCCACGAACTCGATGTCGCGGACGTGGTAGCCGCCCAGGTCGACGTGCATCAGCCCGGGGATGAAGTCGCCGGGCTTGGCGTCCGCGTAGTAGGTCCGCCCCTGCACCAGGCTGCTCGCGCAGTTGCCCACGCCCACGATGGCGACGCGCACCTTGCCGTCGCTGGACCGACGTCCATTGGTCGCCGCCTTGCCGTTGCCGTTAGCCACGCTGATCTCCATGCTCCGTGATGTCGTTGGCGTGCGCCGTGGCCGCCGCGGCGGTCGATCGGTACACGTGCCAGATGCGCTGGATGGCGGTCACCACCGTCAGGATGGCGACCAGGCCGATGGCGCCCAGCAAACCGGGCAGCCAGCCCAGTCCGGCCAGGGCGATGCCGGCGATGATGATGACGAGGCGCTCCGTGCGGGGCGCCAGGCCGACCGATGCCTCGAGGCCGATGCCCTGCGCCCGTGCGTGGGCGTAGCTCACCAGGAACGAGCCTGCCAGGGCGGCCATGACGCCGAGCACCGGCAGCATCGGGTCGGTCACGAAGCGCAGCAGGAAGGCTGCCACGCCCAGGTACAGGATCGCCTCGCTCGCCCGGTCGAGCGTCGAGTCGAGGAAGCTGCCAAAGGCGGTGCCGCCGCCATTGGCCCGCGCGATGGCCCCGTCGACGGCATCGAGCGCCGACCCGGCGAGGAGGATGGCCGCGCCCGCCAGCAGCGCGCCGCTGCCGATGACGACCGCCGCGGCGACAGTGACCAGCAACCCGAGCACGGTGATGGCGTTGGCCGTCAGGCCGATCGCCAGCGCGCCGCGCACGATGGGGTTGAGGACGGCCCGGCTGGCCTGCTTGACCCAGGCAGGGACGAGCGACCCGCCCCGGGTGAGATCGTGGGCGCGGGAGTGGCTAGCCGACATCGGGCACCTCCGCGCTGGCCGGGGCGGTGACGCCCATGCCGCTGGTGCCGCTGATGAGGCGCGCCTCGAGCTCCCGCAGCTCCTCGAACGCGGCGGGTCGCAGCTGGCACAGCGTCTCCCGTCCCTGCTTGCGGGTCTCGATCAGCCCGGCCAGGCGCAGGATGCGCAGGTGCCAGCTGATGAGCGGCTGGGAGAGGAGGACGCGGGCCGAGAGCTGGCCGACGGGCATCGGCCCGGACTCGGCCAGGATGCCGATCACGCGCAGCCGCGTCTCGTCGCCGAGCGCGCGGTAGAGGGCGCGGAGGCGGCGCAGCTCGCGCTCGCCGCGGTCTCCGGAGAGGGTCATGGAACAGCGGCCCTTTATCAAACGAAAGTTTATGTAAGCAGATGCTTATGCTACGGGACCGATCCGGGCCCGTCAAGGGACCGTGCTACCGTGCCCGCCGTGACCGCCTCGACCCCTGACGCGCTGTGGGCCAGCCGGGCCGTGCGCCAGCTCCGTCCGGCGGCCGTCCTGTGCCGAGGACTGCGCCGCAGGGTGCGGGGCGCGCGGCTGCTCGATGGCGCCGACCTGGCGATCCACGTCGGCGCGCGCGTGCTGCTCGTGGCCACGCCCGATGCCTCGGCCTCGCTGCTGCTGCGCATCCTGGCCGGACTGTCGCGCGCGGACGGTGGCAGTGTGCGGCTCGCCGGGTTGGGCTCCCGCGACGAATGGGGCGGGCGGGTGGCGTACGTCGGCGCGGCCCCGGCCCTCCCTGGATGGCTCTCCGCCGCCGAGGCCCTCGACCTTGCCGCGTGCCTGCGCGGCTACGGCCGCGAGGAGCGCCGTCGCCTGGTCGACGACGCGATCGAGCGCTTCAACCTGACCGGCGGGCTGGGTCCGGAACGGCCGATGCGCCACGGCGGGGCGGCGCTCCTCCAGCGCGTCGCGTACGCGAGTGCCGTCATCGGCGAGCCGGAGGTGCTGCTGCTCGACGAGCCGCTCCGCGCGGTCGACCCGCAGGAGCGGGTGCGGCTGCTGACACGTGTCCCGGCGCGGACGACGCTCCTCCTCGCCAGCCGCTTCCCGGCCAGCGAGGCCGGGATCGTGGACCAGGTGGCGCTCCTCCGCGACGGCCGCGTGGCGCTCCACGTCCCGATGGCCGAGCTGGACCGGCATCGCCTCCCGCTCTCGCAGCGTGGGATCGAGGCGCTCGCCTCGGTGGCGGCATCGCGGCCGGCGTCGGCCGCATCCTCCCCGACCCGGCCCGTGGCGTCGTGACCCACGCCGGCACCCTGTTCCGGCTCGCCGTGCTCGAGCTGTGGACCAGCTTTCGGCTGCTCGCCGCGCTGGCCGCGCTGCTGGCCAGCGGGGCCGTGGCGGTGGTCACCGCGGCGCTCATCGATCCGGTGACCGCCCAACCGGCCGGCCGCCTGGCGATCGGGGCCGCCTTCGCCGTGGCGCTCGCACTCGGCATCTCCCTGGTGACGGCCATCATCGCCGGCGCCCTCGCCGGGGAGCGGCGGCGCGGCTTCGCCGGCTGGCTGGTGAGCCGCAGCGCTCCGCGGGCCACGCTGGTGGTCGGATGGTTCTGGGCCGGGGCCCTCCTCGTCGTCACCGGTGGGATCGTCTCCGGCGTCGTCGCCTGGTTGGCGCTTGCCTCGGCCGGCACGACCTCGGCTGCCGCGGCCGGACCGTTCGCGGCCGCGGTCGCCTCCGCGCTGGCCGCAGGGCTGGCCGCCGTGGCGCTCGGCCTGCTGGCCGGCGCCACGCTGCCGCCGATCGCCGCCGGTGGCGGCGCCGCCCTCGTCTCGGCGGCGGCACTGGTGGGCATGGCCGTCCTGGCGCCGTCCGGCGAGCTGCCCGGCGCGGGGTTCGCCGCGCTGGCCACGTTCCATCTCGCGCCCCGACCGGTGGCCGACGGGCTCGCCTCGGCGGGCGCCGCCTTGGCTATGGCCGCCGTCCTGCTCATCGGCG
>JAICQM010000249.1 GCA_025937875.1 Chloroflexota bacterium | reverse complement strand
CGCGGCCCGCGAGGCGGGCATCAGCTTCATCAAGCTCGACGGCAGCATCGGCTGCATGGTCAACGGCGCCGGCCTGGCCATGACGACCATGGATCTCGTCAAGCTCGCCGGCGGCGAGCCTGCCAACTTCCTCGACATCGGGGGCGGGGCAAAGGCGGACAAGGTGACGGCCGCCTTCCGGATCATCCTCGAAGACCCCAACGTGAAGGCGATCCTGATCAACATCTTCGGCGGCATCACCCGCGGCGACGAGGTCGCGCGCGGGATCGTCGAGGCGCGCGCCAACATCGAGCGCTCGGTACCGATGGTGGTCCGCATCGTCGGCACCAACAGCGAGGAGGCCAAACCGATCCTGGCCGAGGCGAACCTGATCACCGCCGAGTCGCTCGACGACGCGGCAGCCAAGGCGGTCGCGGCCGCGGGAGCGACCGCATGAGCATCCTCGTCAATGGCGACACGCGGCTGCTGGTACAGGGCATCACCGGGCGCGAGGGCGAGTTCCACTCCCGCGCGATGCTCGAGTACGGGACGAACATCGTGGCCGGCGTCACCCCCGGCAAGGGCGGGCAGGCGGCGCTCGACGGTGCGGTGCCGGTCTTCGATACCGTCGAGCAGGCGGTGCGCGAGACAGGGGCCAACGCCTCCTGCGTATTCGTGCCCGCGGCCTTCGCGCCCGACGCCGTCCTCGAGGCGGCGGCGGGCGGCATCGGCCTGGTGTTCTGCATCACCGAGGGCATCCCCGCGCTCGACATGCTGCGCGTATACCACGTGCTCAGGGCCCAGGGCGTGCGGCTCATCGGCCCCAACTGCCCCGGGGCGACGTCGCCCGGGGAGGCCAAGGTGGGGATCATCCCGGGCAACATCCACCGCCCGGGCCCGGTGGGCCTCGTCAGCCGCTCCGGCACCCTGACCTACGAGGTCGTCCAGGCCATGACCGATGCCGGCATCGGCCAGTCGACATGCGTCGGGATCGGTGGCGACCCGATCATCGGCACCTCGTTCATCGACGTCCTTGATCTGTTCAACCAGGACCCCGAGACCGAGGCCATCGTGCTGATCGGCGAGATCGGCGGCGAGGAGGAGGAGAAGGCGGCCGCGTTCGTGGCGCGCGAGGTGCGCAAGCCGATGGCCTCGTTCATCGCCGGCCGCACCGCCCCGCCGGGGCGCCGGATGGGGCATGCCGGCGCCATCATCTCTGGCGGGGCCGGAACCGCCGAGTCGAAGCGCACCGCGCTCGAGGCGGCCGGCATCGCGGTCGCCGACTCCCCGTCCCACATTCCGCAGCTGCTCCGGGACGCCGGGGTCGGCGGCTAGGCCTCGAGCCGCAGAAGCTCCCACAGGACGCCGTTGAGCGTCCGGGGATGGACGAACGCGACCGATCCGTGGGCACCCGGTCGCGGGTCGCGATCGATGAGCTCCGCATCCGCCGCCGCGAGGGCGTCGAGATCCTGCGGCAGGTCGTCGGTGACGAAGCAGACATGGTGCAGCCCTTCGCCGTGGGTGGCCAGGAAGCGCGCCACGCCGCTCTCGCCGTCGATCGGCTCCACGAGCTCGATGCGAGCGGCGTCGTGTCCCGGGCCGGTCGGCAGGAAGCAGAGGCGCACCCGCTGTGGCTTGAAGGTCATCGGCGGCGCCTCGGGCTCGAGGCCGAACAGGGACCGATAGCGTGGCAACGCATCCTCGATGGAGCGCACGACGATGGCGACATGGTGGATCGGCCCCATGGTCACGGCCGGTGCTCGCCCCACACGCGGCGCAGGGCAGTGGCGATCTCGCCGAGCGTGACGTCGGTTTCGACCGCGGCCCGGATACGAGGCACGACGTTCTCCGTGCCCGCCGCCGCGGTCTCGAGGGCCGCCACCGCGGCAGCGGCTGCGGCCGGGTCGCGGCGGGCGCGGACGGCCCGGGTGCGCTCGACCTGGCGTGCCTCGAGCTCGGGATCGATGACCTGTGGCGCCGGCCGCTGCTCGTCGCCCGCGTCGGCGAAGGCGTTGACGCCGACCACGATCCGCTCCCCCGTCTCCAGCGCGCGCTGCGCCACGTACGCCGCGTCCCCGATCGCGTCCTGCTGGTAGCCGGCGGCCAGCGCGGGCAGCGTGCCGCCCCGCGCGTCGATGGCCTCCAGCTCGGTGATGACCCGCTCGTATAGTTGAT
>JAICQM010000131.1 GCA_025937875.1 Chloroflexota bacterium | reverse complement strand
CTCGCCGGCCGCGGCGGCATAGGCGTCGAGCCAGGCGGCCAGGCCGTCGGAGGTGACCGGGACCGGCATCGGCTCGGTGTCGCCGACCAGGAGCTCAGGCCACTCCTCGCGCATGGCGGCGGTGAAGCCGGCCACCGCCTCGGCGACCTGCTCGAGCGGCCATCCGCAGGCCCGCTCGCCGGCGTAGACGTGGGCGAAGTAGTACGGCTCGTCGAGGGCGATGACCTGCAGCCTGCCGCCCGCGCGCCGGATGCGACGGCTGATGAGCTGGCCTTCGTCGATGCCGGCGAAGCTCTCGACGCCATGGCCGCACTCCGGCGGTGGGTCGAGCGGCCCCATCTCGACCGCCAGCGCCATGCCGCGCCGTGCGATCTCCTGGACCGCGGTCCGCAGCTCGGCGTCGGTGGCGTGGTAGGCGACCCACTCCCCGTAGAGCTTGAAGACGTGGGTGCGCTCCGCGGCGGTGGCCCACGCCGCGCCCGGCTCGAAGAGGGCCATGAAGTCCTCCGAGCCGATGAACGGGCGGCCGGCATCGGTCGGCATCGGTGGCAGCGGTGCAAACCAGATCAGCGGGCGGGCGGCCAGGTCCGGTGGCGTCGGCGCCGCAGTGGGCTGGGCCGTGACGGCGGGCGTCGAGGCCGGCATGGTCGGGGACGCGGTGGGCGGCGTGCCCGTGCACGCGACCAGCGTCAGCGCGAGCGGGAGCGCGCTCCAGCGCCCGACACGCTGCCGCATCGTCGCGGCGCCAGGTCTCCGCCCCTCGGGCATCACCGCGAAAGCATACGCGGCCGCCAACGGGTCGCGGCGCACATGCACCTGCCGCCGCACGGTCGAGATCCTGACGCCACCTGGCAGCGACCGGGCGTAGGCTGGCTCGGTGACACGGCGCCCGACTCCCCTCGAATGGCTCGTTTTCTTCGCGCTGGCGTGCGCCTGGGGCAGCAGCTACCTCTTCATCAAGATCGGGATCGAGACCCTCACGCCCCTCACCCTGGTGGCAGCGCGGGTCGCGATCGGTGCGATGGTGCTGGCGGTCGTCATGCGCCTGACGCGCCAGGCGCTGCCGCGGGAGCGTCGCGTGTACGGGCACATGGTCGTCGTGGCGCTGCTGGGCATCGTCATTCCCTTCACCCTCATCACCTGGGGCGAACAGACGATCGACTCCGGCCTGGCGGCGATCCTTACCGGCACCGTGCCGCTGTTCGCGATCATCCTTGCCGCCCTCGTCCTCCACGACGAGCCGATCACCGTCAACCGCCTCGTGGGCCTGGTGGTCGGCTTCGCGGGCCTGGTGGTGCTGACCAGCCCGAGCTTCGGCTCGGGTCCCGGCGGCACGCTGCCCGGGGTGCTGGCGCTCATCGGCTCATCCGTTTCGTACGGCGCCGCCGGGGTCTACGCGCGACGGACGGTGAGCGACGTCCCGCCCCTGACCAACGCGTTCCTGGAGGTCGGTTTCGCGGCCCTCATCACACTCGCCCTCGCCCTGGCCCTGGACGACCCGTTCGCGACGCGGATCGAGGCCTCGACCGTCCTATCGGTGGCGTGGCTGGGGCTTATCGGCTCCGGCCTCGCATTCCTCGCCTTCTTCTACCTCCTGGGCCGATGGGGTGCGACGCGCACCTCGCTGGTCGCGTACGTGATGCCGGTGGTCGGGGTCGTGCTGGGCGTGATCGTCCTGCGCGAGACGGTCAGCCTCCCGGTGCTCATCGGCATGGCGCTCATCATCGCCGGGGTGGCCCTCGCCAACAGCCAGTTCGGCCAGCGCCGATTGCTCGGGCGCGGCGCGCCGGCGGCGGACCCGGCCGAGGCGCCGCAGCCGCCCGCCTGATCAGTTGCGCACCGGCGCGACATCGGTCCATGCAGGCGATGAGCCGCGCTGCGCCCGTGATGTGGCGTCCCGGACGCTAGGATGACCGCATGACCGATGGAGACCGGGGCCGCGACCTCCCGGGCGAGGCCGAGTCCTGGCAGCGGCTGCACACGGTGCTCGACCGGATCACGCCCGCCATCGCCGAGGTGCCCGGCTACTACGTCGAGGGCTGGACCGCCAAGGACGCGGTGGCGCACCTCGGGACCTGGATGGCCCAGGGCGCGCGGAACCTGCGCCAGATCGCGGCGGGCACGTACCGCGAGGGCGAGCTCGACATCGACGCCGAGAACGAGCGCTTCCTGGCCGCGATGCACGACGTCCCGCTGGCCACGGTCCACCTCCAGACCGCCGCCGCCCACGGCGAGCTGCTCGCCGCCTGGTCGCAGCTCCCCGAGGTCACGCCCCAGGCGGCGTACTGGGTGCGCAAGGCCGGCCCGGAGCACATCGACGAGCACCTCCCACAGCTGGAGACGTGGGTCGACGAGCTCGAGCGGCGGCCGCGGGCCTGAGGCGATGGACCCGACATCGCCCGTGGAGCAGCGCATCCCGCTCGAGAGCCACGAGCTGCGGACCGAGCGCATCGGGGCCGGCTGACCGCAGTCCGGCCGCAGTTGCGGCGCGTAGGATCGCCGCATGAACAGCTCCGCAGCCAGCGTTTCCGGGTCCGGCAACCGCACGCTGCTGGCCATCGGCGCGGCGGTCATCGGTCTCATCATCGTCACGGTGGCGGTCGTCCTGGCCGCCGGCAACCGGGGGCCGGTCGCGTACCCCGCCGACAGCCCCGAGGGCGTCCTCCAGGCGTACCTCACCGCCGTCGAGGACGGCGATGCCGCAGGCGCCCACGCGTACTTCTCGGCCGAGGTGCGAGAGCGGATGGATCTCGACGCGTTCGAAGCGGCGCTCGAGGACCACGCCCGCTACGCGCCCGAATCCTCGCGCCGCGTGCTGTTCGACCGCCGCGACGGCGAGGGTGACCACGTCCGACTGCACCTGGTCGTCGAGGAGTTCTACGGCGGCGGGCTCGAAGGCTCCACCAACCGCACGTCGCGCGAGATCCGCCTCGTCCGCGAGGAGAGCACGTGGCGCATCGACGAGCCGCTGGCCTGGCTCGACCCGGCTTCCTTCGAGCCCACCTTCCGCTGAGCAGGAGACAACACCGATGCAGACCGCGCGGCGCCTCTACCTCTACCTCCTGTCGGGCATTGGGCTCGGCGTCCTCGTCAGCGGCCTCAGCATGCTGCTCACCGTCCTCCTCGAGCAGCTCGGGCTCGGGCCGCGGGGCGAGCTCGGGTTCGGTGGCGACGACCCGGTGCGGCAGCAGCTGACGCTGGCCTCGGCGCTCACCGTGGTCGCGTTGCCGGTGTGGCTGCTCCACTGGCGCGCCGTCGAGCGCAGCGTGGCTCCCGATCGGCCTGATGCGGCGCTGGAGCGGACCTCCGGCGTCCGCGGCCTGTACTTCGCGATTGCCCTCGGGGCGCTGCTCCTCGCCGCCGCCACCGGCCTCGCGTCGGCGATCGAGGTGCTCGTGCTCCGCGTCGCCGGCAGCGACGAGCTCGACTTCCGCGGCCTCGGCGACGGGCTTGCCGGCGCGCTCGTGGCGGGCGCTGCGTGGCTCTACCACGTGCGGCTGCGAACCCGGGACTGGGCCGTGAGCCCGATGAGCGGGGATGGCGCGTGGCTCCCGCGTGCCTACCTCTACCTTGCCACGTTCGCAGGACTGCTCGTCCTGCTCGGTGCCGTGCACGGCGTGGTCGAGCTCATCGGGCAGCTCCTGCTCGATGTCGACCCGGTGTTCGTCGAGCCCGGCACCCAACCGTGGGCGTTCCCGCTGGCCACGGCAATCTCAGGTCTGCTGGCTGGGGGAGCGATCTTCATCGGTCATACCGCCTATGCGGAACGGCTCGTCGCCGATCCGGGGTGGCGAGGTGCCAGCGAGCGTCCGGCCCGCCTGCGGCTGGCCTATTTCGTGGCGGTCATCGCGGTCGCCGCCGGCGCCGTCATCTACCTGGTCGCCGACGGGCTCGGCAACGCCCTCGCCGCCGCCTTCGGCGTCCCGGCGGGCGTTACCAGCGCTGAGACCGCGAGCCTGGTCATCATCCCCATCGCCGGCGCCGTCGGATATGGCATCGCGTGGTGGCTGCATGTGCGCCGCCTGCGGGCGGAGGCCGAGGTGCCGGAGGATCCCGGGCGAGCGCCGACGGTCGGTCGGCTGGTGGCCTACACCACGTCCGGGGTGGGCCTCGCGTTCGGCGCAGTGGGCTTGGTTTGGGTGGTGGGGATCTTCATCCGCGCCACGCTGGGCGGCGGGCAGGTGCTGGCCGGTGAGGAGACCACGCTGCGCGAGCTCGCCCAGTTCGTGCCGGTCACGGTCCTGGGCATGGTGGTGTGGCAGTGGCAGTGGACGGTCGTCAACGGCCGATGGGCGGCCGACCCGGTGGGCGAGGCGGCCTCGACTACGCGGCGCGCGATGCTGCTCATCGTCCTTGCGGCGAGCGTGCTGGCCGCCATCCTCAGCACCGGCTACATCGTGTACCGCCTCTTCGGATCGGTGTTCGGAGTCGAGCAGTCCTCCGACGCGCTGGGCGAGCTGAGCCTGCCCATCGCCGGGCTGCTGGTGGGCATCGGCGTCGCGCTCTATCACGCCGCGCTGCTGCGGCGCGACCTGGGCCTTCGCACCGACGCCGAGGTGACGCCAGCCGCCCGGGTGGTGCCGGCGACGGCCATGCTGCGGCTCACCGGGCCGGCGGAGGCCGATCTCGACGCCGCAATCAGCGCGCTGCGCGGCCACCTGCCCGCCGGGTACGCCCTGGAGGTGACTGGCGGCGACGCGCGCCAGGGCGCCGGCTAGAAGATGGCGCCGAGGCAGGATGCGAGGAGCCAGATCACCAGGATGATGCCGATGATGACTCCGAGGAGAATGCGTCCCATGGAACGCTCCGTGTCAGCGGGTTGATAGCTCGGGACCTAAGCAAGCCGGATGCCGGGCCGTGCCGGATCCTCCTGGTCGGGATGATGGGCAGCGGCAAGTCGACGGTGGGGCGGCTGCTCGCCGAGCGGCTCGAGTGGCCGTACCACGACAACGACCTCCTCCTGGTCAACGGGGAGGGGCAGACCGCGCGCCAGCTGCTGGCGGCGCGGGGCGATGCGGGTCTGCTGGCGGCGGAGGTCGGCGCGCTGCGGCGGGCGCTGGCCCTGCCGGTGCCGAACATCGTCGGCGTGGCCGCGCGCGCGATTCTCGATCCGCAGACGCGCGAGGCGCTCCGGGATGCGGGCCTGGTCGCATGGTTGCGCGTGACACCGGAGACGGTGCGTCAGCGAGCCGTCGGCGCCGCACACCGGCCCTGGCCGGCCGACGATCCGCTGCCGTGGCTGCGCGCCGCGGTCCGTGAGCGCGACCCGCTCTACGCCTCGGTGGCCGACCTGGCGCTGGACGCCGACGCGCACGCCCCCGAGCTGCTCGGCGACGCCATTGCCGCGGCCGTCACCGATCGCGGCTGCGGCACGGACGACTAGCCGGGCCAGCGCTCGGCGAAGACGGTCTCCGTCCGCGGCAGCCGTGCGGTGCCCGGGCGGGCGCGGTGGCGCTCGATGCCCTCGATCGGATGTCCCAGCGCGATCACCGTGCGCATCGACCACCCGTCGGGGATGCCCAGCCGCTCCGACAGCTGCGGACGCGCCGCGGAGGGCAGCCACAGCAGCCCGGCGGCAAGGTCCAGCATCGAGGCCGCGACCAGGATCCGTTCCGCCGTGCGGCCCTCGTCGAAGGCATGCGACACGGCCTTGCCCTCGACGACCGCCATGACGATGCCGATCGCCGCGGCCGCCGACGCGAGCGCCCGGGCGTTCGATCCGCCGACCTCGGCCATCGCGCGCAGCGTGTCGGGGTCGCGGATGGTGATGAACCGCCAGGGCTGCGTGTTCTGGCTGCT
>JAICQM010000151.1 GCA_025937875.1 Chloroflexota bacterium | reverse complement strand
TCGACGCGCCATGAGCTCAGGGTGACGACGTGGCGCCCCTGGCGCAGCGCCAGGCCGATCTCCGACAGCGTGCCGTGACGTCCACCGACCGCCAGCACGGCGTCGGCGGCAGTCACCACGACGAGGTTGCGCATCACGCCCAGCCCGGTCGCGATGGGCGTCGTGACGAACTCGTTCGCCTCGCGCGGGTCGCTGCCCGGGAGCATGCCGATCGCCTCGCCGCCACCGGATGTTGCGCCGCGGGACGCGGCGCGCATGACCCCGCCCAGGCCGCCGGTGATGACGACCGCGCCGCCACGCGCCAGCAGCAGCCCGACCTCCTCCGCCCATTCGAGGATCCGATGCGCCTCGTGCCCGCGCGGATCCCCGTCGCCGATCACCGCCACGTATGGCGGTCGCACCACCACCCGGTCCTCGTTCATGCCGGAACCGCCTCCATGCGAACGCTGGCCAGCGGCTCGTAGGTCGTGCCGGCCGGGTCGGGATGCGAGCGGAACAGGACGACCTGGTCCACGGTGCTGACCGGCAAGGGGATCGGGGGTGGCGGAGCGAGGCGAGCGGTGCGACCTCCCCGGACGCGGGCCAGGGTGACGTGCGGACGGAAGCGACGCCGCTCGGTCACGCCCAGCCCACCGGCCACCCGGTTATGCAGCTCGGCGAGGCCGGAGTCGGGCCGGAAGCGGCACCACGCCATGCGCGCCTCGTCCTCGTGTGGCCAGGGGACGAGCCCCTCTCCGACGAGGGCTATCGTCGGCTGCCGCCCCACGAGCCCGGGCAATCGCTCCGCGATCCCGGGCACACGGCCCGCATCCACGTCACCCAGGAAGGCGAGGGTCACATGCCAGCCGGCGGGATCGGTCCAGCGCAGGTCGGCGGCCCCCATGCGTGCGGCCCAGGCCGATGTCGCTGCGGCCAGCGCGTCACGCAGCGCATCCCCGATGGGCACCGCCACGAAGCAGCGCCAGCGCTCGCTCATGCGGCCTGCCGCCTGGCGTCGATGATCGACAGCAGCTCGGTGAGGCTGGTGATCCGCGGCACCCCGGCCGGCAACGAGGTGTTCAGATGGCGGTCGTGGCGGTCGATGAGCACCGCGCCGATGCCCAGCGCGCGTGCCCCGGCCACGTCGGCGTCCACGTGGTCTCCGATGTGGATCGCCTCATCGGGTGCCACGCCAGCCTCCTTGAGGGCGTACTCGAAGATGCCGCGGTGCGGCTTCTCGAAGCCGACGCGCGCGCTGGCGGCCACGAAATCGAACTGGCTCACCAGATCGAGGGCATGCAGCAGCTCGGGCAGGTCCCACATCCAGTTGCTCACCGCCCCAAGGACCAGGCCGCGCTCGCGGATGGCGTGCAGGGCGTCGTGGGCATCGGGGAACACGTGCCAGTGGCTGGTGAGCATGAACAGCTCGTGCAACCGGCGGAAGAACTCGGGGGGCATCGGTCCGATCCCCAGCTCGGCGATGGCTGCCTGGTCGATGAGGACCGCGCGCTGAAAGCTGGCCTCCTCCGTCGCCTCGAACGGCTCACTGAGACCCCAGCCCCCGTGGTGGTAGGCCGCGCGCAGGGCGCGATCGAGCTCAGGAATGCTGACCTCGATCCCGAACTCGCGGAAGGCTATGGCGTACACGTCCTCCCACGAGGGATTGGGACGCATGACCGTGTCACCGATGTCCAGGAAGACCGCGCGCAGCGGCCGATCGCTCGTCTCGCTCATCGGGGGAAGCCTACCGCAGCGCCCCGGTTGGGGCGCCCGACCCGTGATCAGGCGGCGGTGGCGCCCAGCCGGCCCAGGATGCCGTAGATCTCGGTCCGATAGCGCAGCCCGGACGCGTGCCTCGACAGCCAGCGCAGGTAGTCCGGATCGTGGCGCGCGAGGTCACGCAACGTCCATCCGGAGTAGCGTCCGAACTCGAGGCGCGTGCCGGCGGCTGCGGCTCGCGGCGGCGCGGAGGCGACGCCGGCGCTGAGCGGCGCGAAGGCGGCGTTGCGTACCGCCCGGTCGTGACGCTCGCGCCCCACGACCTCGCGGATGATGCCGTACGCCTCGTTCAGCTCCGCCATGCGCTGCTGCGCGTGGCGGCTCGGGTCACGGTCGGGGTGGTACTTGCGCGCCAGCGCCCGATAGGCCGCGTGCAGCACCTCCTGGTCGCAGGTCGGGACGACCTGCAGCACGCGGTACGGATCGATCGCTGACGGCACGCGGGATCGGTCAGTCGTTGTACAGCCGCTCTTCGATCAGCTTCTCGGCCGTGATGCGGCCGGTCGGATCGAAGGTGCTGTACTCGAAGAGCTTCTCGTACTCGAGGTCGACGTTGTCCTGGCCACCGCGGTTCTTCTCGACCGTCACGACGACCCAGTCGCGGTATCGCTGCGCCTGGTACGGGTTGAACTCGATGTTGACCTTGGCGACGATGTTGTACTTGTCATTGAGAATCAGGATGATGTCGGACTCGTAGTTGATGGCCGACGAACCGCGCAGGTGGTGGTTCCGGAGCCGCTTGGCCTTGAGGCCCTCGCGGTCGGCGGCGACGATCGCCACGACCGGCACCGCCTCGGCGAGCGCGATGTCCTTGAGCCCGGACACGATGCGGGTCACCTTCTCCGCCTCGTCGGACGGCTCGGGGACCACCGGCACCTTCTGCAGGTAGTCGACGAACAGGACGAGCCGGCGCCCCTCGTCACCGCGGTGCTCGCGCACCAGGGCCCGCAGGTTCTCGACCGTGCTGGCGGTAGCGGTGCCGCGCATGAGGAACAGGTTGCTGCCGTAGCGCGCGATGCGTTCCAGGCTCGGCCGCAGCCGCGGGTTGGCGCCCAGCTTGGCGCGCTGCCCGGACTCGGCGGAGGCGGTGTAGCTGCTGACCACCTCCTTCTTGACGTCCTGGATCTTGACCGCGCCCGACTTCTGCGGGAGGTGGCTGAGCGCCGACTCCATCGCCACCAGGCGCTGGATGAGGTACTCCTCGTCGTGCTCGAAGCAGACGTAGAGGACGGTCGCCTGCCCCGACGCCGCCATGTTGCGCGCCATCTGCAGGGCCATGGTCGTCTTGCCCTGTCCCTGGGCTCCGCCGATCAGCATCAGCTCGCCGGGACGCAGGCCGCCGCCGATGGTCTTGTCGAGGGGCACGAAGCCCGTGGCGATCGGCATCAGGTCCTCGATCTGCCCGGTCGCGACCCGCTCGTTGAGCGAGGTCAGGACATCCAGGGCGGACCGCGGGGCGAGGCTCCCCTCCCCGACCTCCAGTTTCCAGTCGGCGGGCGGCTCCTGCTCCTTGGCAGCAGCCCTGCGCTTCGGCTCTTCGATCATCTCGTCCGGTGACTCCTTGGCAGCTCGGGTCTGGTGCGCGCGCCGTCCCCACCGGGGTGCGCGGACGCAACGCCGGGCCGGAGTATACGCCGGTACCTCCCACCCCCGGAATAGACCGATTGGGCTACGCCACGACGAAGCCCGCCCTCATGGGGCGGGCTTCGATGGTGCGAGCGGCCGTGGATATCAGGCCGGCTGGGGAGCCGGTCCTGGGCGGCGCTTGGTGCCACCCTCATCGGTCTCACCGTCGGGCTCGACGTCGGTGGCGCCGGTGTCCGCGGCGGCAGGCACGATCCGGCGCTGTGACGGGCCGTCGTTGCGCGGGGGCACGATGCCCTCGAACAGGGCCTCGAACTCCTCGCCCTCGATCGTCTCCTTCTCGATCAGCAGCTCGGCCAGCTTGTCGAGCACGGCACGGTGGGTGGTCAGCGCCTCCTTCGCCCGCTCGTAGGCGCGGTCGATGATCTCGCGCACCTCGGCGTCGATCTTGGCCGCCACCTCGTCGCTGTAGTTACGCTGCTCGCTGATCTCGCGACCAAGGAAGACCATCTCGTCCTTCTTGCCGAAGGTCAGCGGTCCCAGACGCTCGCTCATGCCGTACTGGGTGACCATGGCGCGGGCCAGGCTGGTGGCCTTCTCGATGTCGTTCGAGGACCCGGTGGTCGTGTCGCCAAAGACGAGCTGCTCGGAGACGTTCCCGCCCAGCATGCCGGCGATCTTGTCCTCGAACTCGCTCTTCGAGTGGAGGTACCGGTCCTCCTGGGGAAGGCTCATCGTGTAGCCGAGGGCCATCCCACGGCTGACGATCGTCACCTTCGTCACGGGATCGTTCTTCGGGAGGACCCGCTGCACGACGGCGTGACCGCCCTCGTGGTACGCGATGATCTCCTTCTCCGCCTCGGTGATGAGGCGGCTGCGGCGCTCGGGGCCAGCCACGACGCGGTCCAGCGCCTCGCTGAACTCGGACATTCCAACGGTCTTCTTGTTGCGCCGGGCGGCCAGGATGGCGGCCTCGTTGACGAGGTTCGCCAGGTCCGCGCCGGAGAAGCCAGGCGATCGCTTGGCGAGCTCGTTGACGTCGACCGTCTTGTCGAGGGGCTTGCCCTTGATGTGGACGCTGAGGATCTCGCGCCGTCCCCTGATATCGGGGCGGTCGAGGACGACCTGACGGTCGAAACGGCCGGGGCGCAGCAGCGCCGGGTCCAGCACGTCGGGACGGTTGGTGGCGGCGACGACGATCACGTTGGTGTTGGTGTCGAAGCCGTCCATCTCGACCAGGATCTGGTTGAGGGTCTGCTCTCGCTCGTCGTGGCTGCCGCCGAGGCCGGCGCCGCGCTGGCGGCCGACCGCGTCGATCTCGTCGACGAAGACGATGCAGGGCGAGTTGCGCTTCGCCTGCTCGAACAGGTCGCGCACGCGGCTGGCGCCGACGCCGACGAACATCTCGACGAATTCGGAACCGGAGATGCTGAAGAACGGCACGCCCGCTTCGCCCGCGACGGCACGGGAAAGGAGCGTCTTACCGGTACCCGGCGGACCCACGAGCAGCACGCCCTTCGGGATCTTCGCGCCGAGCGCGGCGAAC
>JAICQM010000153.1 GCA_025937875.1 Chloroflexota bacterium | reverse complement strand
GGTCGTTCGCCCCACGCTGTGCGTCCCGGCGCACGGATCGACCCTCAGCACGCCCATGTCGGCCCCTGCCTCGTAGTTACGTGCGCCCCGGCGCACACGGTCAGCCATGCGCGAGGGGAGCACGCGAGGGCCACCCGCCCGGCACCCCGTGGCATTCTCGCCATCCTGCGCATCGAGCGCGGGGAGCCAGGGACGTGACGATGTCTCGCCGAAACGCAGCGCGGACAGCGGCTCCGGCGCGATTCCGGCGATAGATCGGTCAGGCGGCGGGGCGGGAACGGCGAAGGCGGCGCTCCGCCGAGCGAGCGTGAGGCACGAAGCGCAATGGAGCCGGCACCGCGGGGAGCAGTCTCCGCGACGCGGCCGCGATGCGCCGCACCCCCGCCTCCCGTCGCGCCGACCAGGGGATGCCGTACTGGCGCCGGACCTCGGGGTGCATCACCGAGTCGCTGGCCAGGTGGGCAAGGTCCCACACGAACCGCGGCGGGAACCTGGTCGGGTGGCGTACCGCCGGCGCCAGCAACCGAGCGGTCGGGGACACCGCGACCTCGCCGCCGGCGACCATGCCCGCCATGAAGGCCCGCAACTCGACGAGGGTGGCGGGTACGAGCGACTCCGGCACGCCGAGCCGAACGGCGATCTGCCGTGACTCCGCGTGGTAGGCCTGTGCGTCGTCGCCGCCGAGCGGCGTGACGAACCGGTCATAGATGCGGACCGCGGTGTCGATGAGCGTCGCGTGCACCCAGAGGAGCAGCCGCGGATCCCGGGCGTCGTAGGCACGGCCACTCTCCGGGATGGCGCCACGTACCGTGGCGTGGATGGCGTTGATGCGGGCGATCGCCCGCTCTGCCCGCGACCGGCTCCCGAACACGACGGCGTAGGTCGCGACCAGCGTCCGGCGCAGCCGGGCGAACGGATCGTCGCGGAACGTCGAATGCTGCGCCACCCCCGCCGCGACCGCCGGGTGGGCGAGTTGGAGCAGCAGGGCACAGGTGCCGCCGCCGAGGACCAGGACCTCGCGGTCGATGCGCCAGGCGAGGCTGCCCGGGCCGAACAGGCCGCCATCGGGCTCCCCCGAGGACGCGCGGGGGACGGTCCGACGGACGGCGACCGATGGCCGGATCATCGAGACGGCGAACGCCGCGGGCCAGCGCCGAGGGAGCGGAAGACGAAGCCCGCCACGACGCCGACCACGAAGCCGCCGATGTGGGCCATGTACGCCACGCCCCCGACCGTCTCCTCCGACACGGCGAAGGCACCGATGCCGTTGACGAACTGCAGCAGCGCCCACAGGCCGATGGCCACCAGGGCCGGGACCTGGGTGACGAAGCGGAAGAGGAAGACGGTGACCCGGTTGCCCGGGAACATGACGATGTAGGCGCCGAGCACGCCCGAGATGGCGCCCGACGCCCCGAGGGTCGGGATCGGCGAACTCGGGTCGATGGCGATCTGGGCCAGCGAGCCGGCAGCGCCGGCGACAAGGTAGAAGGGGATGTAGCCAAGCGTCCCCATCCGGTGCTCGACGTTGTCGCCGAACACCCAGAGGAACAGCATGTTGCCGGCGATGTGCAGCAGCCCGCCGTGCATGAACATGCTCGTCAGCAGCGTCAACCAGATTGGACTCGGGCCGGGCTCCTGGGGCACCGGCTGCGGCCCCTGCGGCGTGTCGACGAGGACCGGCCGGACGAGGTCCTCCCCGGTCGTGATCTCCAGCGGCACGGCGGCATAGCCGTAGGTGAACGCCTCGCCCTGCGTCCCCCCGAACCCCTGGAGCACCACGAAGACGAAGACGTTGAGCGCGATGAAGACGAGGGTCGCGATCGCCGGCCCATGCCCCGGCTCGTTCTCGTCGCCTATCGGAAACATCGATGTCGGTCCTCGTGTCAGCCGGAAGGCGCTGGGTCGCTCCCCCGCCCCGCCGCCAGCGCGTCCGCATCCCGGATGCCAACCGCGTTGACCACGGCGCCGGCGGCGCACAGCACGGCGACGATGAGCATCGCCAGCCGGAAGGCATCGGTCGATGCCTCGCGGGCGGCCTGCTGCTGCTCGGCAGGGGCCTCCGGGGCCGGGGCGTTGAGCGGCGGCAGGGCCTCGACGACCTCCGGTGCCGATACGTCCACGCCCGGCAGCCGGTCGGCCAGGCCACCGTAGAACGCGGCCGACACGCCGATGAAGATGACCGCGGTCGCGAGCAATGGACCGATGCGGCTGATGGCGTTGTTGATCGCCGAGGCGAGGCCCGAGTTGCCGGTCGGCACCGAGGTCATGAGGGCCGTGGTGAGCGGCGCGACCAGCATCGAGATGCCGAGTGCGAAGAGGATCATGGCCGGCAGGATGTCGATGAAATAGTCACCCGGCGGGATGAGCGTCGCCGGATCGGAGAAGCTCAGCAGCCACGGCTGGCTGTCCGCCGGCAGCCGCAGGAACCACAGCAGCCCGGCCGCCATCAGGGCCGGCCCCGCCGACATGAAGAGCCGTGGGCCGCGCTGGGCGGCGATGCGGCCGTAGGTGGTCGACAGCAGGATCAGGGCGACGCTGATGGGGACCCCGGCCATGCCCGAGGCGGCGGCGGTGTACTCGAACGTGCCCTGGAGGAAGATGGCCAGGAACGAGCTGAAAGCATAGAGCGCGCCGTAGATCAGCAACGTCGAGATGTTGGTGACGGTGAAGTTGCGCGACGCGAAGAGCGACGGCGGCACCAGCGGCTCGCGGCGACGGGTCATGAGTGGGACGAGCGCGATGGTGGCCACCGCTCCCACCGCCAGCGCCACGAAGGCCGATGGATCGGCCCAGCGTTGGGCCTCGCCACGGATTGCGCCGTACGCCAGCCCGCCAACGGCCAGGGCCACGGCGATCGCGCCCAGCCAGTCGAAGCGATCCGGAACGTCGGGGTTGCGGCTCTCCTCGAGGCGGGTGACGGCGATCACCACGCCCGCCGCCACCAAGGGGATGTTGATGAGGAACGCGATGCGCCAGTCGAACGTGTCGACAAGGAAGCCGCCGATGGGCGGGCCGAGGAGCAGCATGGCGCTGGTGGCCGCGGTCCAGATGCCGAAAGCGGCGCCACGCTCCGGGCCGGAGAACGTGGCGTTGATGAGGGCCAGCGAGGTGGGGACCAGCAGCGCGCCGAACGCCCCCTGCGCCAGCCGGGCCAGGATGAGCAGTTCCATGTTCGGCGCCAGGCCGCACACCAGGGAGGTCACCCCGAATCCGGCCAGGCCGATGACGAACAGGCGCTTGCGCCCGTAGACATCGGCCAGCGCCCCGGCCAGGATCAGCAGCGCCGACAACGTCAGCAGGTACCCGCTGACGACGTAGGTCTGTGCCTCCAGTGGTGCCACGAGGGTCGACGTCAGGTCCTCCGCCATGGACCGCAGGGCCACGTTGACGATGGTCGAGTCGAGGAAGACGATCCCCGATCCCAGGACGACGGCGACGAGCGTCCAGGTGCGCGCGCTCATCGGGCGGCTCTGTGGGCGGCGGCGATGGCCGGCTCGAGCAGCTGACGCCGGCGCGCCTCGGCGACGCGCATCCCGCCGCGACGTTCCGACGCCTCCACCAACCCCGCCGCCAGGCGCCTGGCCCGCTCAACATCCCCGGCGGCCAGGCTGACGAGCGCATCGATCTCGTCGATCTGATCCTCGATGAGCACCATGTCGATGCCCTCCGCGGTGGCGCGCGCGCGATCGATCAGCGCTCTCGCAGTCGTCACCTCCCCCCGCGTGGCCCGCGCCATCGCCTCCCCGAGGTCGATCATGATCCGGTCGGCGATGTCCTCGTCGCGCACAACGGCCCTGGCGCGCTCGACGGCATCCATCGCGCCGTCCGCGTCGCCCAGCCGCGCGCGGTGAATGGCCACGTCGCCGAGCGCATTGGCGTACACGCTCATGTCTCCCATCCGTTGGAACGCTTCCGTGCGCTCGGTGTCCAGTCGTGCGGCCTCCTCGAGCCGGCCGTCAAGCGCGGCCGCGGTAACCAGGAATCCCTGCTCGTGCGAGTACCGGCCCTCGGAGCCGGTCTGGCGCAACAGCGTGCCGAGCGATTCCGTCGCCTCGAGCACATCCTCGTAGGTGCACTCGCCGGCCATGAAGTCCAGTCGTCGCTCGAGCAGCGTGGCCTGCGCCAACGCGAGGGGGCCGCCACCGGCGCGCAGGATCCTCGTGATCGACAACAGATCAGATCGCATCCGCGGGATCGACGTGCCCGAGAATGCGGCCGAGGCGTTGATCATGCCTGCCACCGCGAGCTGTTCGTCCCTGCGCCCCGCGGTGCCATACGCGTCAAATGCCTCCAGGAAGCCCTGACGTGCGCGCGTCGTCTGGCAGGCCGTCCATGCCAGCCACCCGCGAGCGTGGGCGCATCGTCCGATGAGCAGCGGATCTCCGGATGCATGCGCGATATCGCTCGCGATCGCCAACAGAGCGTCGAGTTCCGCGATCGTCTCGCCTCCCTTCAATGGGTCGATGAGGAGCCGCAGGGCCAGGGCGTGGGCCTGATCGACGTCGTCGCCCCGGTCGAGCTCATCGAGGAACGCATCCGTCCGGGCGCGCTCGCCTCTCATGACGAGCGCCTGCACCAGGTCAGGGATGATCCGCCGACGCTCAGCACCCTCGGCCAGCAGCGCGTGCGCGCGCGACAGCAGGCCGGTGGCGGCATGCGTGTCCCC
>JAICQM010000217.1 GCA_025937875.1 Chloroflexota bacterium | reverse complement strand
CCTCCTCGAGATCTGCGACGCCTCCCGCCGCCCGGCCGAGGTGTGAGGGTCGCTAGTACTGTTGACCCGCTGCACCGTCCGTCCGTAGCCTGCGCGCGGGAGTGAGCTCCCGCCAACACCGCCGAGGTAGGCCCTTGAACTCCGTCCGTATATACGTATATACGCAGCCCCAGCCCGCGCCGATGCCGCACCCGTGACCGCTTGGCAGGCAGCCGTGAAGCGGCTATTGGACGTCGTCGTCGGCCTGGTGGCGTTCGTGGTCCTGCTGCCGGTGATGGCCGTCGTCGCCATCCTCGTGGCCCTGGATTCAGCCGGCCCGGTCGTGTACGGCGCCAGGCGAGTCGGCCGCCATGGCCGCCCCTTCACGATGTTCAAGTTCCGCTCCATGGCGCGCGGGGCTGACAGCATCGGCCCGGCGGTGACCGGCGCCTACGACTTCCGCGTCACCCGGGTCGGCGCGTTCCTGCGCCGCACCAAGCTGGACGAGCTGCCGCAGCTGCTCAACGTGATCGCCGGCCAGATGTCGCTGGTTGGGCCGCGGCCTGAGTCGCCGACCTACGTCGACCGCTGGACCGATGCGGAACGCGGCGTCCTGGCCATGCGTCCCGGCATCACCGGTCCCACCCAGGTGGCCTACATCGACGAGGAGGAGCTGCTCGTCGGCAACCCGGACGAGGTCTACGAGACCGAGCTCATGCACGCCAAGCTGGCGATCGACCTCGAGTACGTGCGGACCTACACCCTGCGCCGCGACCTGGCGATCCTGTGGCAGACCCTGGTCGGCATCCTGTCGGTCGGGGAGCGGCGCACCAACCGCCCGCGCCGTCGCTACACGCTCGGCGAGCGGCTGGCGAGCGCCCGCCTGGGACCGATCCTGCTCGACGCCTTCCTCGCCGCGGTGGCCGCCGCTCTCGCGGTGGGCCTCCGCATCGACCGCAACAACATCTTCGCCGCGATCGCCACGTACTGGGTATTCGTGCCGATGGCCGCCATCGTGCGGCCGGCCGGGTTCCTCATCGCCGGCGCCTACCTGCGCGTGTGGCGCTATCCGACCGTCTCCGACGCGGCGCTCATCGTGTCGTCCCTCGCGGCCGGGTCGCTGATCATGACCATCCTGATCTTCGTGGTCATGCAGCCGTGGGCCTTCCCGGGCACGGTCGGCTTCCCGCGCAGCGCGATCATCATCGAGTTCGTCCTCTCCCTCCTGGTGCTGGGCGGCGTGCGCTTCGCGTCGCGGATCCGGCAGGAGGGGCTGGAGGAGGGCGACGCGCCCACCGCCGCCGGCCCCCCACGGCCGGTGCTCATCCACGGGGCCGGCGAGGCCGGCGCCCTGCTGGTGCGCGAGATGCGCCGCAACCGCGCCCTGCGCCTGGAGCCTGTCGCCTTCCTGGACGACGATCTGGGCAAGCGCGGCCAGCGGATCTACGGGATCGAGGTCGTCGGGGCGCTGGAGGACCTGCCACGGGTCGTTGCCGAGCGTGAGGTGAGCGAGGTCATCGTCGCCCTGCCGCGCATCGGCGGGGATCGGCTGCGGCGGATCGTGGCCCTCTGCGAGGCCGCGGGCGTGGCGGTGCGGACGCTGCCGGCCGTCAACGAGCTGCTCGACGAGACCGTATCGGTCAATCGCATCCGCCCGGTCAAGGTCGAGGACCTCCTGCGGCGTGAGCCGATCGACATCCCCGAAGGACCGATGCGCGAGCTCATCGGCGGTCGCACGGTGCTGGTGACCGGCGCCGGCGGCAGCATCGGGTCGGAGCTGTGCCGCCAGGTCGCCGGGCTGGGCGTGGTGCGGATCGTGCTGTTCGAGCGGGCCGAGACACCGCTGTTCTTCGTCGACGAGGAGCTGCGGCGGAAGTTCCCCGGGGTCGAGGTGACCGCCGTGATCGGTGACGCCACCGACGAGCGCTCGGTGGCGCGCGTCTTCGAGCGCGAGCGGCCGGCGGTCGTCTTCCACGCCGCCGCCCAGAAGCACGTGCCGCTCTCGGAGGCCAACGTTGCCGCCACGGTCTGGACCAACGTGCGTGGCACGCGCCTCGTGGCCGAAGCGGCGGCGAAGGCCGGCGTCGAGGCGCTCATCTTCATCAGCACCGACAAGGCGGTCGACCCGTCGTCGGTCATGGGCGCCACCAAGCGCATCGGCGAGGAGCTGGTCCGCGCCATCGGCGCATCGGCCCGTGGGCGGTTCGTCATCGTCCGCTTCGGGAATGTGATGGGCTCGCAGGGCTCGGTGCTGGAGCTGTTCCGGCAGCAGATCGCCGACGGCGGGCCGGTGACGGTCACGAGCCCCGAGATGACGCGCTACTTCATGACCATCCCGGAGGCGGTGCGACTCATCCTGCACGCGGGCGCCATCGGCCACACCGGCGACATCCACGTCCTCAACATGGGCTCGCCGATCCGGATCGTCGACCTGGCCCGCGACCTCATCCGCCTCTCCTCACCCGCCGGGGCGAAGGACATCGGGATCGTCTTCACGGGGCTGCGTCCGGGCGAGAAGCTCGAGGAGTCGCTGTTCGGCGAAGACGAAGAGTCGGTCGCGACCGAGTCGCCGTTCCTGCTCATCGCGCGCGGTGAACGCTCCGCGTCCGCAGCCACGGCCGCCCGCGAGCTGGAGGCGATGGCCGAGGCCGGCGACGACGAGGGGCTGCGCAGCCGCCTCGCCGGATGGGGGACTCCCGCGGCCGTCAGCGAGCGATCCCGCACCGCATGATGCTGCTCGCACTGGGGCTCCAGGTGTGGGCGTTCGTCTTCGTCGCCTTCGCCGGCAGCGAGCTCCTCGGCGCCGAGCCCGGGCTGCGCGTGGCGGTGCAGGTGGCCTGGGTGGCGCCGGTCGCGACCTGGGCCGCCCTTCGCCTGCGCGGATCGATCACGCCGCTGGACTGGTCGAT
>JAICQM010000271.1 GCA_025937875.1 Chloroflexota bacterium | reverse complement strand
GTGGCGCGCAACCTGCAACCTACCGATGGTGTGTCCACTCCCCGGTACATCCTCCTTGCCCTGCTGGTCACCCAGCTCGCCGATGCCGCGACGTTCACGTTCGGCGTCGCCCGCTTCGGGATCGGTCTCGAGAGCAACGGGGTGGCGGCGATGCTCTACCACGCGACCGGCCTCGACGGCGTCCTGCTGGCCAAGGCCGCGGTGCTGCTCCTGACGATCGCGCTCCTGGTCGTGGCCGCCACGCGCTTCCCGCGCCTGCTCGTCTGGGGCGGGGCCGCCGCGACGAGCTTGGGGCTGCTCGGCTTCGCGGCCAATACCGCCTCGATCCTCATCCTCAGCTGAGCGGCGGCGTTTTGCGGGGGGCGCAAACAGTGGTCAACTTGATCCCCGTTCGTGGCCGTTCGTTGCAGTCGCAGCAAGAATCGGCCAAGTTGAGCTTGATTCGGCCCCTTTCCGGCGGGGAACCGGGTCGAACTTGACCACTGTTTGCTGCGGCGGCAAACCCCGACCCGACCCAGGGCACAGCTGAGGCGCTTTGACGAACAGAGCGCCCCTTCCTACGATGGCGGCCAGATGATCCCGCGCAGGCGCACCGCGCCCGACAACGAGGGCGCCATCGGCGGTGCCGAGTATCGCCGGGCGCGACGGACGTATCGGTCCCGTGGGCATCATCGGCCCAGGATCCTCCAGCTGCTGGCGACCGGTGGCAACGGCGGTGCCCAGGAGAGCTACACCGGCCTCCTGCTGCGCCTCGACCGCACCCGCTACGACGTGCGCGCCCTGTCCCTGAGTGCCGGCAGCGCGGTCGCGAGGCTCCGGCGACTGGGCGTCGCCGTCGACGTGATCGACGAGACCGATGACACCGCCGCCACCCGTGAGCTCGCCGCCTGGCTCGAGCGCGAGGAGATCGACCTCGTCCACGCCCACATGTTCCGCGCCGAGGTCATCGGCACGCGGGCCGCGGTGGCCGCGGCCACGCCGGTGATCATGGCCACCGTCCACTCGTCCCGCGTCCGCTCCCTGGAGGACCAGGCCGAGCTGGCACGCCTCACACGCCACATGGACCGGCTGATCGTTCCGTCGGCGAGCATCGAGGGAAAGGTACGAGCCGAGGGTCGCGAGGGCGCGCCGTTCGCGGTCATCCCCAATGGCGTCGACCTGTCTCGCTTCGCCGGCTCGGTCCCCGCCTGCCGGCTGCGTCGTGAGCTCGGGATGCCCGGCACCGCGTTCCTGGTTGGCGTGGTGGCGCGGTTGGAGCGAGAGAAGGGGCAGCGCTATGCGGTAGCCGCCATGCCTCAGTTGGTGGCGGCGGTCCCCGACGCGTGGCTGGTCCTGGTCGGCGAGGGATCGGAGGCCGATGCGCTGCGCGCGCAGATCGCCGAGCTGCCTGCGCCGGCCCGGGATCGGGTCGTTCTCACCGGCCGCCGCGAGGACGTGGCCGCCATTACCGCCGACCTCTCGGTCGCGCTGCTCCCGTCGCTGCGCGAGGCGCAGGGGATCTCCATCCTGGAGGCGATGGCGCGTGGCGTTCCCGTGGTCGCGTCGCGCGTCGGCGGCATCCCCGAGGTCATCACCGATGGCGTCGACGGCCTGCTCGTCGAGCCGCGCGACCCTTCCGGTCTCGCGCGGGCGTTGATCAACCTGGCTGCGTCACCCGACCTG
>JAICQM010000143.1 GCA_025937875.1 Chloroflexota bacterium | reverse complement strand
GTGCGTCCCGAGACGATGCCCATGACCGAGGCGCAGGCCCTGGGAGCGGACATGTTCTTCGGTGAGAAGTACCTGCCCGACTCGGTGCGCGTGGTCCAGGTCGACGGGTACAGCAAGGAGCTGTGCGGCGGGACGCACGTGGCGGCCACCGGGCAGATCGGGAGCTTCGTCATCACCGGCGAGTCGAGCATCGGGGCCGGGCTCCGCCGGATCGAGGCCGTCACCGGCGCCGCCGCGGCGGAGCTCATCGCCGATCGGCTCGACGCGCTGCGCGCCACGGCCCAGCTCCTCGGGGAGCGGGAGGAGGCGGTCCCGCAGCGGGTCGAGACGCTGCTGGCGCGGCTGCGGGAGGCGGAGAAGGCGGCCAAGGCGCCGCGCGGCACGGCAGCGGCACGGCTGGACGCGGCGGCGGCGCTGGCCGGCGCCCAGGAGGCGGGGAGCGCCAAGGTGATCATCGGCACGTACCCCGACGCGGATGCCGCCGCCCTGCGCAGCCTGGTCGACGATCTGCGTGGCATGACCGGGCGCTTCGTGGCCGTTGCCGCCGGCGCGCGCGACGGGCAGCCGGCGCTGCTAGTGGCCGCCAGCCGCGACCTGGCGGCGGAGGGCTTCGACGCCGCCGCTGTCATTCGTGCCGCGGGACCGATCATCGGCGGCGGGGGCGGCGGGCGACCCGAGATGGCGCAGGCGGGCGGGCGCGACGCGGCTCGCCTCGACGATGGCCTGCGCGAGGCCGCCCGGCTCGCGCTCGAGATGCTGGCCCGGATCGAGGGGGGTTGAGCGCCCACCGATGCAGGACCTGATCGGTCGCGTCGGGGAGCGGATGCGCGGCCTGCGCACACCGGGCGGTCGCGGCCGCCAGCTGGCGATCACCGCGCTGGACATCGGTACCGAGTACGCCAAGGCGCTGGTCGTGACCGCCTCGCAGGCGGACGACGGGTCCCTCGTCGCCGAGGTGCGCGGCGCCGGCCGCACGCGGCAGGGGCTTGCGCACATGCAGTCGGGCACGGTGAGCGACATCGACGCCGTCGTCGCCAACTGCGCCGCCGCCCTGCGCGAGGCGGCCGGGGCAGCCGGCCGCCGGCCAGCGCCGGCGGTGATCGGCATCGCCGGCGAGCTGGTGAAGGGCATGACCTCGACCGTCGCCACGCGCCGCGACGACCCGCGCGCGCCCCTCGATGAGGCGGAGCTGCAGCGGATCGTGGAGCACGCCCAGGAGGAGGCGCTCGAGGAGGCGGAGGCCCAGATCGCGTGGGAGGCGGGCGTGCCGCGCCTCGACGTCCGCCTCGTGCACGCCGCCATCACCGAGATCAAGGTCGACGGCTACCCGGTCAGCAACCCGATCGGGTTCACCGGCGCGCAGGTCGAGCTGGGCCTGTTCAACGCCTTCGCCCCGATGGTGCACCTCGGCGCACTGCAATCGGTCGCCAATGCGCTCAAGCTCGAGCTGCTGGGCGTCATCGCCGAGCCGTACGCGGTCGCCACCTGCCTCGACCCCGGCGAGCTCGGCGACGCGGGAGCGATCTTCATCGACGTCGGCGGCGGCACGACCGACGTGGCGCTGGTGCGCTCCGGCGGCGTGGCCGGGACGAAGATGCTGGCCCTCGGCGGTCGGGCCTTCACGAAGGGCCTGGTCGACCGCTTCGACCTCGGCTTCGAGCGCGCCGAGGCAATCAAGCTGGCACTGGCCGCGGACGAGCCGCTTCCCGAGGGGGTGGAGCGGGATGCGGTGGCCGCCGCGCTGGCGGAGGATGCCGCGGTCTGGCGGCGCGGGGTGGGGCTCATGATCGACGACCTCGCGGCCGGTGAGCTGCTCCCCGGGCGGGTCTACCTGTGCGGCGGCGGCGCGCGGCTGCCGCAGGTGCATGCCGCGCTCGAGGACGAGGGGTGGTGGCGCGACCTGCCGTTCGCGCGCCGTCCCGCGGTGCGCTCTATGGCGCCCGGCGACGTGGCCGGGATCCACGACGCGACCGGCACGTTGGCCACCGAGCAGGACGTCACGCCCCTGGCGCTCGCGCACCAGGCGCTCATCCTCGACATCCAGGCCTCGGCCGCGGAGCGCGCCATGCGCCGCGCCGTCCGGAACCTCGACCTGTGAGCGATCCTGCCGAGGCGGCCGTCATCTACCTCGAGCCCGACGACGAGATCACGACCGTCGTGCGCCGCCTGCGCGCCGCCGATGCGGGTCGGGTCATCCTCGTCGCGCCGGGTCGCACCAAGGCCACCACCTCGGCGATGAGCCTGCGCCTGCTCGCCGGCGTGGCGCGCGAGGAAGGGCGTGAGCTGGTGCTCGTCGCCGATCCGGCGGCCCGCTCGCTGGCGGGCGAGGCGGGCATCGTCGCCACGGCCTCGGTCGCCGAGGCCCGCGCCCTGCGCGACCTCGCCCCCGTCGCGGGTGGCAAGCCCTCGGGGGCGCGGATCAGCGTGGCCCGCGGCCCGCGGCGCGCGCCCCCGGTCCCGCCCGCGCCGCGAGAACGAGCCGTGCCGCTCACGGCACCGCCGGCCGGCTCGCTCGACGAGACCCGCGCCGTGCCCGTGCCTGTCGCGACGCCGGCCGTGCCGCGCGCCTCGCGCCGCACCCGGCGCGGTATTCCGGCCGGGCTGCTGGCCGCGCTCGCCCTGCTGCTCGTGGGGGCGGTGGCCGCCGGGGCCGTGCTCCTCCCCGGCGCAACGGTGCGCCTCGCGCCGGCGACCGAGCCGCTCGGGCCGTTCGACTACGAGCTGGTGACCGGCACCGACCTCGAGCTGCAGACGACGGCGGGCGAGGAGCCGACATCGGTCAGCCAACCGGTGACCGGCATCCGCGAGGATCGCATCGCGGCGACCGGGGTGGTGGTGCTCCAGAACTGGAACACGGTGGCCATCGCGGTCGGCGCCGGCACCGAAGTCGCGGCGGGCGACATCGTCTTCATGACCGATGCGCGCGTCGTGGTCCCGCCCGGCGGCCTGACGCCCGAGGGGACCATCGCGCCCGGCACCGAGTCCGTTGGCGTCACCGCGGTCGCCCCGGGGCCGGCCGGCAACGTGCCGGCTGAGGCGATCGACACCATGCGCACCGAGCCGACCGCCTCGCTGCTGCGCGGCTTCCCCAACGCACGCCTGCGGGTGGTGATCAACCCCGATCCCACCGCCGGCGGGCTGGTGGAGGACGTCCCCGTGGTGGCACAGGCCGATGTCGATGCCGCGCTGGCCACCCTTCGCAGCCAGCTCGATGCCGCGGTCGCCGCGGCACGCCAGGAGGGCGACGCGCGCCTCTACCTCGAGCCGGTGGAGGGGGAGATCGCCGTCGACGTCGAGATCCCCGCGGACCTCGTCGGCCGCGAGGACGAGACGGCGTTCGAGCTGCCGGCGACGCTGCGCTGGACGCTGCACTGGGTCGACCGCGAGGAGGTGGAGCGGCTCGCCCGCGAGCGCCTGGCGGCCGATCCACGCGCCGCGCTGGAGGGTCGCGAGCTCCTGCTCGACGAGGCGATGGTCGAGATCGGCCCACCGGTGCGCGAGGAGACGGCTGCCCGGATCCCGGTCCGCGTCGCGGCAGGCACAGCGCCCGTCGTCGACCCCGACGCCATCCGCGACCTCGTGGCCGAGCAGACGCCCGAGGACGCCGAGGCTGCCCTGGCACACATCGGTCCGGCGAGCGTCGACCTGTGGCCCGGCTGGGTGGACCGGGTGCCGGGCCTGCGTTGGCGGATCAGCATTGAGATCGAGTCGGCGATCGTTGCCGAACCGAGCGCCAGCGCATCGGCCGCACGGTGAGGCGCCCCATCGGCCTCGATCACGGGAGCCGGCGCATCGGCGTGGCGGTGGGGGACGCCGAGACCGGCATGGCGTTCGCGCGTGCCGCGCTGCGCCGGCGCAACCTCGATGCCGATCTGCGAGCCCTCGCCGACCTCGCCGAGGCGGAGGGGGCGGACGGCTTCGTCATCGGTCTGCCGCTGCTGGAGGACGGATCGGAGGGCGCGCAGGCGGCCGCGGCCCGGTCGTTCGGAGAGCTGCTGGCGCAGGCCGGCCGGCGTCCAGTGGCCTTCACCGACGAGCGCTGGACGAGCTGGCAGGCGGCTGCCGACCTGCAGGCGGCGGGGGAGCGGCCGCGCCGCGAGCGGGGTGAGCTCGATTCCGCCGCCGCGCGCCTGATCCTGCAACAATACTTCGCGGATCTCGCCGCCCACGAGCGCGCGATGACCCACCCACCCAACGATGCTGAGGACCCTGCATGAGCCGTCGGATGCCGCGTGGTGAGCTGGAGGAGCGTCGCAATGCCCGCATTCGCGAGCTGCGCGAGCAACGCGAGTCGCCGCTGCGCCGTCGCCGCCGCCTGCAGCCGGTGGTGCTGTTGGCCTGGTTCGCCGGCGTGATCGCCGTCCTGGGCTTCCTCCTGTTCGTCGGCTTCCTGGCATTCGCGCCGCGCCTCATGGCCTGGGTCGAGTCGAATCCCGGGGCGGTCGAGCACGGCCTTGTGCGCGACTTCGTGAACTGGTACCAGCCCGAGGCGCTGGCCGACACGCCGGCCAGCGACCAGCGCGACCGCATCTCGGTCACCATCGACTCCGGCATGACCGATACCGAGATCGGCGACCTGCTCATCGACGCCGGCCTGGTCCGCAGTCAGCTCGCCTTCCAAACCGCGATCCAGTCCCTCGGCCGCGAGGGCACGCTCGCCGCTGGCACGTACGACCTGTCGCCGACGATGCGGCCCAGCGAGATCGTGAACGCCCTGCAGGGCGAGGCGTTCGAGGAGACCGAGGTGGCGATCGGCGAGGCGCTCAGGCTGGAGGAGGTGACCGCCGTCCTCGGCCAGACCGACCTGTCGATGAACCTCGAGGCGTTTGCCGAGCTCGTCAAGGCGCCACCGGCAAGCATCCTCAGTCGCTACGACTTCTTCGCCGACCTGCCGGTCGGACGCACGCTGGAGGGCTACCTCCCGCCCAACACGTACCGCATGGATATCGGCTGGAACGCCACCGAGGTGCTCGTCTTCCTCCTCGACGAGTTCAACGCCAAGCTGACACCGGCGATGCGCGAGGCGTTCACCGCCAAGGGCCTGACGGTCGACGAGGCGGTGATCATCGCCAGCATCGTGGAGCGCGAGGCCGTGCTCGAGGAGGAGCGCCCGCTGATCGCCGCGGTGTACACCAACCGCTTCCTCAATCCCAACAACGGCCAGACCAACGGGCTGCTCAACGCGGATCCCACGCTCCAGTACGGCCTCGCCACCGCCGAGCACGGCGCCGCGCCGGTCGACGCCTGGGGAGACCTCGAGTGGTGGCCGCAGCTGACGGTGGGCGGCAGCGAGGTCG
>JAICQM010000035.1 GCA_025937875.1 Chloroflexota bacterium | reverse complement strand
TCGTGGCGTCGACGATGAACTCGTCGCTGATCGTGTCGTCGGCACGCACCAGCAGCTCGCCGGGCGACAGCACGCTGCGGTCGATCGCAGCGCAATCAGCCGGGTACGTCGGGCCGGCGCTCGGGCCGCCGGTGCGCGGCCGCGCCTCGCGCGCCAGGATGCTCATTCGCGACCCGTCGAGGCTGATCGACTGGATGGTCACTGACCACCCGGACGTGGCCCGCTCGCCCAGCGCCAGGCAGAGCAGGGCCTCCGATGCGAAGTCGAGGGGCGCCGGATCGGCGACCAGCGTGCGAGCGGTGGCCGCGTCGAAGGCGATCCCGATCATCGCCGCCTCCCTGCGCACCGGTCGGGCATCGGTCAGGCGGCGGATCGCGACGTTCACGATCCCCCCGGACGGGACGGCGGTGGCAGTCGCATCGGTGAGCGAGGGCGAGGGTGTCGAGGTGCAGCCGCTGGCGACCACCACGGCCAGAAGGGCGACCAGCGCCCTCATCGGCCGTAGGAGAGTCGTTCCGCCAGCCGCGGCGGCAGGCCCGCGTCGAGCATCTGGCGCTGGGTGGCAGCGACGTCGTAGCGCACCCGCCGGAACTCGGCCGCGCCCTCGGTGAGGTCGAGGATCAGGTAGGCCGCAGCCGGGTTGCCGTCGCGCGGCTGGCCGACGCTCCCCGGGTTGATGAGCGCCCGCCCCTCGTCAATCGCCACCGTCTCGCCGGGAAGCCCCGCCACGGCGTGCGCGTCGCCATCGGCCGTGGCGGCGAACACGATGGGCAGGTGGGTGTGGCCGAAGAGGCACAGGCGCGTGTCGAAGGCCGCCCAGTTGGCGGCGGCCACCGCGGTCGAGACGATGTACTCCCAGATCGGGTCGCGCGGCGATCCGTGGACCGCGGTCAGCGCCCCGTCGCGGCGCACCTCGGGCAGGCTGGCGAGGTAGGCACGCGCATTGTCGTCGAGGGCGTCGGCGGTCCAGCTGATGGCGGCGTGGGCATCGGGATTGAAGTCGCTCGGATCCACGAGGCGAATGGCAGCCCCATCGTGGTTGCCGAGCACGCTTCGCGCTCCCATCGCCTGAAGCGCGGCGATCACCTCGTTGGGCCGCGGACCGTAGCCCACGATGTCGCCCAGCACCCACACCTCGTCCACGGTCGGCAGGTCGGCGCGCACGGCGTCGAGTGCGGCGAGGTTGGCATGGATATCCGAGAGCACGGCAAGGCGCATGGGTTCGTGGAGTATACCGATGCCCCCGGTGGCCTTCGCCGAGCCGGCCTCAGCCCGGGAGGGGACGGCGCTTCGGCTCGCCCGGACGGCGGGGATAGGCCGCCGGCGTCGCGCGTTCCTTCATCGCCACGACCAGCATCCGATCGCCCAGGGCGGCGCGGCCCGTCGGGCGGATCTCGAGCCGGCCGCCACCCACCACGCGCAGCGCACGATCGCCGTCGCGCACCTCGGCGTCGTCGCGGCCGAGCGGACCCTTCCACGCCACCAGCCGGCCACCGCGGGAGAGCAGCGGCATGGCGAGCTCGGCCAGCACCGGCAGGGCGGCACAGGCGCGGGCAGTGGCGATCGCGTACCGCTCCCGGTGCGCCGGCAGGCGACCGATGGTCTCGATCCGCTCCGCCACCACCGTCACGTTGCGCAGCTCCAGCGCCGCGACGAACTCGCGCAGCAGCGCCGCCTTCTTCCCGACCGAGTCGATCAGCGTCCAGCGCACGTCGGGACGCGCCAGGGCGAGCGGGATGGCCGGCACCCCGCCCCCCGAGCCGAGGTCGACCACCCGTCCCGGTTCCGCCGCGTCGAGGAGCGGCAGCGCCGCCAGCGCATCGAGCAGGTGGTCGCGGGCAATGGCCACGGGCGCCGTCACGCGGGTCAGGTTGGTGTGCGCGTTGGCGTCGAGGAGGAGTGCAACGTATCGGGCGGCGGCATCGGTCCAGCCGGCAGGCAGGCGCAGGTCCGGGGCCGCGACGAGCAGCGGTTCGAGGGCCATGAGGGCGGCGCGGGCCGCGGGTGCGTTGGACACGAAAATGCTCCGGGGCGGTCGCGGTTCGGTCTTCCCGGCGCCGAGCGGTGGCGTGACCGGCTCTCGCATCGGTCCCGCGACGGCTCCGGTTACCGTACTGGGCGGCCATCCAGAAGCAGGAGCGCGACCGTACCGCGGGAGGACGGTGGAGAACAAGCCGATTCTTCCACAATCGTTCGCCGGGCTGCGCGATTGTGGATAACTCCACGCGGCTATACTCAGGTTCCATGATCCCGGTGGCGCGAGCAGCGCGTACGATCGAGGCGCGGTGGCCACGAGCGTGACCACAGCCCGGCCCCCTCGGTTCGCGCACGCGAGCGAGGCGGAGCTGGCCCGGATCCTCGACTACTACGGGGTCGCATGGCACTACGAACCCGACGTCTTCCCCATCTCCTGGACCAGCGACGGTACCGTCGTCGAGTGCTTCGCGCCGGACTTCTACCTGCCGGAGATCGACCTCTACGTGGAGCTGACGACGCTCAAGCAGTCCCTGGTTCGGAAGAAGAACCGGAAGCTGCGCTGGATGCGGCAGCTGTATCCCGAGGTGCGCGTGAAGCTCTTCTACGCCCGTGACTTCCGGGCGCTGATGGTCAAGTACGGACGCCACGCCGTCCTCTCGGCCGTGGTCGAGGCCAACGGGGCGCCGAATGGAGCGCGGACGCCCGGCGCCGGCGACCCGCCGCTGACCCACGAGCCTGTCGCCGCCCGGGGAGCCGCATGACGGACGTGGCCACGACGTCGATCCATGACGACGTCAGCGAGATCCTCCTCGGCGAGGAGGAGATCCGCCAGCGGGTGGGCGAGCTGGGCCGCGAGCTGGTGGAGCGCTACGCGGACCGCGACCCGGTCCTGGTCAGCGTCCTGAAGGGATCGCTCGTCTTTCTGGCCGACCTGATGCGATCCATGGAGATGCCGGTCAGCATCGACCTGATGGAGGTCTCCAGCTACGGCGCCGGCACCGAGTCGAGCGGCCAGGTGCGGATCATCAAGGACCTGTCGCAGCCGATCGAGGGGCGGCACGTCATCGTCGTCGAGGACATCATCGACACCGGGCTGACCCTCAACTACCTGCTCAAGTACCTGGCCGACAAGGGCCCGGCATCGGTCAGCATCGTCTGCCTGCTCGACAAGCCGGCGCGCCGCCTGGCCGAGATTCCCATCGACCATGTCGGCTTCACGATTCCCGACCGATTCGTCATCGGCTACGGCCTCGACTACGACGAGCGCTACCGCAACCTGCCGTACGTCGGCGTGCTGAAGCCATCGGTCTACGGCGGCGCCGAGCCGGTCGAGTAGCCCCATGCGCCGGCCATGAGCGACGGACAGCATCGCCGGTTCCGGATCCCGATCCTCCTCGGCTGCCTGGGGATGATCGCCTCGGGCTTCCTGCCGTGGTGGCACGCCGGCGGTGAATCGGTCAACGGCGTACAGATCCCGCCCCAGCAGGGGATCGGCCTGGAGGGCCCCGGCCTGGTGATCTACGGGGCGGCGGTCATCGGCCTGGTGCTGCTCGACATCGGCTATATGCGCGGCCGCTGGGGATTCGTGCTCGACGCTCCGCCGGTGTACCTGCTGCTCGGGCTGGGCGCCGCGGCGGCGCTCGCCTTCCGGACGTGGGAGCTGTGGCGGGTGGGCTTCCTGCCGCTGCCGCAACAGTCTCCCGGGCTGGCGGTGGCGGCGGTCGGCGTGGCCCTCGTCCTGTACGGCGCCGGCACCGGCTGGGGCGCGCGCCGCACCTACTGACCGGGCAGGATGCGCGGGCTGAGCAGGATCCAGCCGATGACCACGGCCACCAGCAGGACCAGCAGCAGCAGCATCGGTCGCAGGTCGGGCCGGTAGTCACGCGGCGAGCGCTGGGAGCGCGGCCGTCGCGGCTGCGAGGCGCCCATCGGCCTAGATCTCGCCCAGGTAGGCCTGGCGCACCTGCTCATTGGCCGCCAGGTTGGCGGCGGTGTCGGTCAGGATGATCTTGCCGGTCTGTAGCACGTAGCCCCGGTGTGCCACGTTGAGCGCCATGAGGGCGTTCTGCTCCACCAGCAGGACGGTGGTCCCCTGGCCGTTGATCTCGGTGATGATGTCGAAGATCTGCTCGGTCAGGATCGGTGACAGGCCCATCGACGGCTCGTCGAGTAGCAGGATCGACGGGCGCGCCATCAGGGCACGACCCATGGCCAGCATCTGCTGCTCGCCACCGGACATCGTGCCAGCCTGCTGGGTGCGGCGCTCGAGGAGGCGTGGGAAGAGGTCGAAGACGCGGGCGATGTCGTCGTCGAGCTTCTCGCCGCGGCGGCTGAAGGCCCCCATCAGCAGGTTCTCGTACACGCTCATGCGGCTGAAGATGCGCCGTCCCTCCGGCGCCTGCGCCACGCCGAGCTTGACGATCTCGTGGGCGGGGAGCGCGTCGATCCGCAGCCCGTCGAGGCGCACCTGCCCGGTGCGCGGCTTCAGCACGCCGCTGATGGTGCGCAGCGTCGTCGACTTGCCGGCGCCATTGGAGCCGATGAGGGTCACCACCTCGCCCTTGTCGACGTACAGCGACACGCCCCGCAGCGCGCGGATATTGCCGTAGTAGGCGTTCACGTTCTCGAGCTCGAGGAGGTGACCCTGCGGGGCCGCCGGCTGCTCGACGCGTGGTTCGGTGGCGGTCATGCGTGGGCCTGCTTTCCGAGATAGGCCTCGATGACCTGCGGATTGGTCCGGATCTCCTCCGGCAGGCCCTCGGCGATCTTCTCGCCGTAGTCGAGGACCGTGATCCGGTCGGACACGCCCATGACGACCTTCATGTCGTGCTCGATGAGCAGGATCGAGATGCCGAGGTCACGGCGCAGCTGGCCGATGAACTCGGTCATGCGGCCGGTCTCGCCGGGGTTCATGCCGGCGGTCGGCTCGTCGAGCAGCAGCAGCTTCGGGTCGCTGGCCAGGGCGCGCGCGATCTCGAGCCGGCGCTGATCGCCGTACGGCAGGTTCTTGGCCGATTCGTCCTCGTAGCGGCGCGCCAGGCCCACCAGATCGAGCAGCTCGCGCGCCCGCTGCCGCGTCGCCTCCTCCTCCTCGCGCACGCGGGGCAGGTGCAGGATCGCCTCGTACCACTGGGACTTCATCCGCGAGTGGCGGCCCACCATCACGTTGGCCATGGCGGTCATGTCGCTGAAGAGGCGGATGTTCTGGAACGTGCGCCCCACCCCCAGCTCCACGATCTGGTGCGGTCCGAGGCCGACGATGCTGACCCCGTTGAACTCGATCTCACCCTCGGTCGGCTGCAGCATGCCGGTGAGCTGGTTGAAGAACGTCGTCTTGCCGGCGCCGTTGGGACCGATGAGTGAGACGATCGAGCGCTGCGGGATGTCGAAGTCCACGTTGCGGTTGGCGACCAGGCCACCGAAGCGCTTCGTCAGGCTGCGGACGACCATGATCGCGCCGCGGGTCGGCTCGACCTCATCGGCCGCCGCGTCGGTCATGGTCGCCTGCTCGACCCCATCGGTCAGTCCGGCGGGCATGTCGTCGTGCGTCACGGGCCGGGCCGCTCCACGGCGGGCATGGCGGTCGGGACCCCCGTCTGGTGGGCCCATTGGTCCTCGTCGTCCTCGTGCTCACGAAGCTCCCGCTTGCGCTGGGCGCTGGGGATGAGGCCCTCCGGTCGCCACAGCATCATGACGATCAGGACGGCGCCGTAGATCAGCAGACGGTACTCGGCGAATTCGCGCAACAGCTCTGGCAGGCCGACGAGGACGAAGGCGCCGACGATGACGCCCGGGATGCTTCCCATGCCGCCCAGGATGATGAGGCTGAGGACGGTGATCGAGACCAGCAGGTTCAGGTTGTGCGGGAAGATCGAGCCCAGCTTCACGGCCAGGAACGCCCCGGCGATACAGCCGAAGACGGCACCGAGTGAGAAGGCCAGGAGCTTGTAGTTGGTGATGTTGATCCCGGTCGCGGCCGCCACGTCCTCGTCCTCGCGCATCGCATTCCAGGCGCGGCCCACCCGTGAGTTCGCGAGGCTGATGGCGACGAAGGCGCCGAGGACGACGAACGCCAGGATCGGGTAGTACAGGTTCTGTGGCTGGAAGAAGTCGATGTCGGCGAACTCCGGCGGAGGGACCTGCAGGATGCCCTGCGCCCCGCCCGTCCACGGCCGCAGCGCATCGGAGAGGAGCAGGATGCGGACGATCTCGCCGATGCCCAGCGTGACGATGGCCAGGTAGTCGCCCCGCAGCCTGAGCACCGGGGCGCCGATGATGAGCCCGGAGAGGGCGGCGATCAGCATCACGATCGGGATCGCCACCCAGAAGCTCAGCCCCCAGCCGAGCACGGAGACCGGCGAGGTCAGGATGGCGGTGGCGTACGCCCCGATGGCGAAGAACGCCACGTATCCGAGGTCGAGCAGGCCGGCGTAGCCGACGACGATGTTGAGGCCCAGGCCCATCAGGATGTAGAGCCCGACGGTGCCGACCACCTCCGACAGGAACGAGCCGATCAGCTGCGGCAGGACGAGCAGGAAGACGATCCCCACCACGAACAGGGCGATCTGGATGCCGCGCCGCTGGTCGGCCGGCATCTCGGCCACGCGCTCGCGGACGGCCTCCCCGCGCAGCGAGTTGGCAAGGCCGATGGCGAGCACCGCGCCGGCGACGATGATGGCGCCCGGCACCGTGAGGCCACCGGACTGGTAGAAGAAGCCGGAGATGGCGTTCTGGCCGAGCTGCAGCAGCACGACGCGCATGAACGGCTCCATGAGGCTGACCAGCATCACCGCCACCACGGCGGCGATGAGCGGCCCGCGGAACCGCGGCGCCAGCAGCCGAAGGCCGCCCGCCGCCACGCCGAAGGCCAGGCCGGCCCCCAGCAGCGCCAGCGCGCCGGCGGGGAACTCGAGGCCCAGCCCCAGGATCTCGCTCATCCGGTCATTGGCGTTGACCAGCACCGCGTCCAGCGGCAGAGCGCGATTGAGCACCAGGAACAGCGCAACGCCGGCGGCACCGATGACGGCTGCCAGCACCCCGGCGCCGAGGACGTGCTGGCGCGGCGGCGGCCCGATCCCCCAGCTGTGCGGGGGCTCGGTGGCGCGATAGGCGGTCACGAACACGACCAGCGCCGCGGTGAGGAGGCCGAGCGTGAGGTAGCCGGTGACGATGTTGCGCGGCTCGAAGCGCTCGACGATGCCGATCAGCGCCACGTACACCGCTCCCAGCGTACCCAGCAGGCCCAGGCCGGCTGCCCGCCGGTAGAAGCGGCCGAGCATCGTGTCGTTCATCGCGCGCTCACTCCTTGCGTCCGAGGATGCCATACGGACGGAAGATCAGGACCAGCACCAGCAGGGTGAACGCCACCACGTCTCGCAGCTGGTTGGTGGACGGCACGCCGAGGCCGTCGAGGAACAGGAACGGGCCGATCGACTCGAGCACTCCCAGGAAGAGGCCGCCCAGCATGGCCCCGACGATGTTCCCGATGCCGCCCAGGACGGCCGCGGTGAATGCCTTGATCCCGGGCAGGAAGCCCATGCTGAACGAGACGGAGTTGAACAGGAACACGTACAGGATGCCGGCGGCTCCAGCAAGGAGGCCGCCGATCGCGAATGTCGTGGAGATCACGCGGTCGACGTTGATCCCCATCATCGCGGCCACATCCTTGTCCTCGCTGACGGCGCGCATGGCGCGTCCTGTCCGAGTCCGCTGGACGAAGAAATACAGCCCAACCATGAGCAGGATGGCCGACACGATCACGACCACCTGGGTCTTCTGGATCGGTACCCCCGCGATGTCGAACGTGCCGGTCAGGATCTCGATGGTCGGATAGGAGCGGACGCCGGACCCGTACAGGCTGCGGAACGTGTACTGCAGGAACAGCGACGCACCGATGGCGGTGATGAGCGGCACGAGACGCGGCGCCCGGCGCAATGGTCTGTACGCAACGCGCTCCAGGATCACCGCGACCACCATTGACGTCACCATCGAGACCGCGAAGATGATCGCCAGGCCGAAGAGCGGATTCCCGTTGAGGATGCCGCTGTCGGCCAGCGCGGTCGCCGCGAAGAAGGCGGTGAAGACGCCGGCCATGAACACCTCGCCGTGGGCGAAGTTGATCATGAACAGGACGCCGTAGACGAGGGTGTAGCCGAGGGCGATGAGGGCGTAGATGCTCCCCTGCGCGACGCCGACGATGAGGAGGGTCCGCCAGCCATCGAAGCCGAGTACGCCCTGCGAGAGCGTGGCGTACGAGCCGACCAGCACGAAGACGACGATCGCTACGCGCAGGCCCCACAGGATCAGGTCAACGAACGACAGGCGCTCGGGGAGCCGTAGTCGCATGTTCCCTCTGGCTGCACCGTTGGCGGGGAGGTTACAGCGTGGGGGGGGGTGGAACGCGGACGAAAACCCCCAGTGGGGGGGAGGGGGGAGGAGCGGCGGGTTTAGGGGCGGGGGGTGCCGTTGTCGCTTGTTCCCTGGGGCTGCACGGTGGGGGGGGTGTTTACCGGGTGCGGGTGAGACACCGCGTCACACCCCCCCACGTTCGGTCTGAGGGCTCCGGACCGGCAGGTTCCGGTCCGGAGGCCGCTAATGGACGATTAGTCCTCCGGCCAGATGCGCTCGTACGCGCCGTTACCAATGAGGCTGACCGAGATCTTGGGATCGGCGCAGTCGCCGTTCTCGTCGCAGGTCAGCGTCCCGGTCACGCCCTCGTAATCGGATGTCGCGAAGACGGCATCTCGAAGCGCGGTACGCGGGATGTACAGGGTCCCGTCATCGCCCTCCAGCGCCACTTCGTCGATCGCGTCGAGCACGATGTTCGCCGCGTCGAAGGCGTGGGCGTGGAAGACCGAGAGCGTGGCATCGCAGCCGCACAGCTCGTAGTACGCCGGCAGGAACACGTCCTGGTACAGCTCGTTCTCGAAGGCCAGGTCAGGTCCCGACGTGTAGACGCCGTCACCCGCGGCACCGGCCGTCGTGAGGAACGTCTGGCTCTGCATGCCGTCGGCACCGGCCAGCTCGACATCCTCGAGGCCCGCGGTCTCGCGCGCCTGCTGCGTCATGAGGGCGCCGCCGGCGGTGAAGATCGGGTAGTAGATGAGCTCCGGGTCGCCGGCCGCGATGGTCGTCAGCAGCGTCCGGAAGTCGGTATCGGTCGGAGCGACGGCCTCCTGGCCGGTGATCGTCCCGCCGCACTGGGCAACGAACTCGTCGGCGAAGACCTGCTGCAGCTGCTCCGCGTACGGGCTGCCGTCATGGACGGTGGCCGCACGGGTGACGCCGAGCTCCTCGCAGGCGAACTGCGCCATGGCAGCGCCCTGCACCTTGTCGTTGTGCGCGGTGCGCGCGTAGAACGGCTCGTGGGTGGCCGGGTCGGTCAGCGACGGAGCGGTGTTCGACGGGGAGACCATCGTGACGCCCGCTTCGCTGGTGATCTGGGCCGCCGGCACGCCGGCACCCGAGCAACTGGTGCCGATGACCGCAGCGATCTGCGGGTCGGCGACGAGCGCGCGGGCCGCGGTGGTGCCGCCTTCGGCCGAGCACTGATCGTCCTGGTCATCCCATTCGATCATGTGGCCACGGACGCCGCCTTCCTCGTTGCGGAGGTCGCCGGCCACGTGGGCGCCATACTGGCTGTCCTGGCCGAGGTCCGCATCGGCGGTGGTGATGACGAGGGCGGTGCCGAGGACGATCGGATCGCCATCCGCCACCTCGACGCAGCCGAACTCATCGGCAGCGCAGACGGCCTCGGGATCATCTCCCGTGTCGGCGCTGGCCGATGTCGACGCGGCGGCTGATCCGCTCGCCGACTGGCTCGTCCCGCCGGTGTTCGTACACGCGGCCAGGGCGAGCAACATGACCGCGAAGATCGCGGTCCATCGCAGTTGCTTCTGCATCCCGGGTCTTTCCTCCAATTGCTCGGACAGGCGCGAGCACGCTCACCTAGTGGTTGGGTGGCGCGCATGATAGCCGCGCCCTCGCACGGGGCGCAAGGTGTTCGCGCTGATTTCCATCATCTACTCGGGCCCGATGGCGCGGGTTCAGTGGCCATGCGGCCCGAAGACCCCGAAGTCCGCAATCTGCTATCCTTGTGCGGGACTCACGCAGCCGCCATGCGCGCTGCCGTCCCGTCCCGAGGGAACCTCACACTGGAGTTCCACGTCCGCAACGCCCGCCTCACCGATGTCGAGCCCGCGATCCGCGTGCTGGCACGTCCCGGCGACGCGAAGGGCGGACGCGACGACGCCGACCTGCTCCGCAGCATGCTCTACCAACCGGCCGCCACCGTGGTGGTCGCGGAGTCGGAGCACCGCGTTCTGGGTGTCGGCGTGCTCTCCATCCGGCCCTCGGTCAGATCCGGTCCCTTCATCGGCTGCATCGATGAGCTGGGCCTGGTGACGGGATTGGACGCTCCGCGCGACGACGCGCCTGATGCCCCGCTCCGATCGACGATCGGTGGCTCGATCCTCGAGCACCTCGTCACGTCGGCGCGCAACAAGGGATGCACGCGCGTGGAGGTCACCGACCCCCTGGCCAGCGCAGAGGCGCCGCTGCTGAATGCGGCAGGCTTCGCGGGCGAGGGGACGCTCCTGAGCCGCGCCATCGGGTGACACCGACGGCGCGCCGGGGCCGGGACGCCACACGGGCACGTCCGACCATTCATACCAACAGGAGAAGAGCTCGACCGTGAGCAAGAACGTGGCGATGTTCGTTGACGTCGCCAACATGTATTACGCCGCGCGGGGGCAGGATGTCGACGTCGACTACGTCGCCCTGCTGAAGCACGCAACCAAGGGCCGCGACCTCATTCGCGCCTATGCCTATTCCGGGCTGGACCCGGAGAACGAGAACCAGCGGAAGTTCCTCGACTTCCTCACCAAGAACGGCTACAAGGTCGTCAGCAAGGACATCCGCAAGTTCGGCGACGGGCGGGTCAAGGCGAACCTCGATATCGAGCTCGTCGTTGACCTCTTCCGGCTCGCCGACCGGATGGACATCGCCGTCATCGTTTCCGGCGACGGCGACTTTGCCTCCGCCATCCGTGCCCTCCAGGACAAGGGCGTGCGATGCGAGGTCATCAGCTTCCGCCCCAACACCTCGAGCGACCTGATGGCGGTCGCCGACGAGTTCATGGACATCATGAAAGTCGCCTCCATCGAGCGCGGCAAGGCCAGCAGGGTGATGGGCGCGCCGGAGATGCCGGCCAAGGAGGTCAACCCCGAGTTCGGCTTCCGCGAGGCATCGCGATCCGTCGCCGCGGCTGCACTGTCCGCGCTGCGCGGCGGTGAGAGCCCGGCCGGCCGCACCCGCAGCCGTGGACGCCCCGCCACCGCTGCGACGGCCACCAGCGCCGCGGCGGCCGAGGCGCCAGCTACCGAGGCTGATCGCGCCGCCGACGAGGATCCGACCAAGCGCCGGCGCCGCCGGCGCGGTGGGCGCGGTCGCGGACGGCGCCGCGAGGAGGGCACCACGGCCGAGGAGGTCGTGCTCGAGACCGGTGACCCAGACGCCGAGATCGGCTGGGAGGAGCTGGACGACATCTCCCAGATCGACGGCGTGGCGACGACCCCGCCGCTGGGCGACCCCGAAGCCGAGATCGAGTTCGAGGAGGTCGATCCCACCGTCCTGGCCGAGCTGGGCATCGAGCCCCCCGCGGAGGCCGTCCCGGCCGCGGCCGACGAGGCCGACGAGGCCGAGAAGCCGAAGCGCACCACCCGCAGCCGGAGCCGCAAGCCCGACACGGCCGAGGGCAGCGAGGAGGCCGAGAAGCCGAAGCGCACCACCCGCAGCCGGGCCCGCAAGGCCGACACGGCCGCGGGCGCCGACACGGCCGAGGGCAGCGAGGAGGCAGAGAAGCCGAAGCGCACCACCCGCAGCCGGGCCCGCAAGGCCGACACGGCCGCGGGCGCCGACGAGGCCGAGGGCAGCGAGGAGGCCGAGAAGCCGAAGCGCACCACGCGCAGCCGGAGCCGCAAGGCCGACTCGACCGCGGCGGCGACCGATTCCGCGAGCGGTGGAACCGAGCCGCAGGGCATCTGGCAGCGCTTCCGCTCCGGTCGCCAGCCGACCAGCTGACGCGGCCGGGTGCCGCACATGATCGAGGGCCGGCCCATGGGGCCGGCCCTCTTCGCGTCGGGAATGAGGTCGGTCGGTCAGACGCCCTCGCGCTCGTCGACCTCCTGCGCCACCGCATCGGTCATCTCGTCGACGGCCGCGCCGCCTTCGCCCGCCATTTCCGTCGCCGTCTCCTGGGCTGCGTCAGGGACCCCGGCGAATGCATCCTGGATGTCGGCCTCCACGGCAGGGCCTGACGGCACGTCGCCGACCGCCTCGAACGTATCGGTTGCCGCTCCTTCGACCTCGACGGTGCCATCGCGCTGGAAGAGCGGCACCCAGTCGTCGGCTACTGCCTGCGCCTTCTCACCGACGACGTCGGCAGCCGCCTGCGCCTTCTCGGCCAGCTCCTCTCGGAGTTCGCTGCCGCGCTTGGGCGCGGTCAGCAGGGCGGCGACGATGCCGGCCGCGGCACCGATCAGGAGACCCATGAAGAAGGCGCCCCAATGACGCTCCTCCCGCTGCTTGAGGCCGAGGCGCTCCGCCGCGGTTTCAGCCAGCTCGCGGCTGGCCGGAATCGCCGCACCCGCCGCGCCGAGGGCGACGGTGCGGCGCTTCCAGAGATCCTTGACCAGTGGCCTGAGCTCCTTGCGCCACGCGCGGTTGCCCCAGATGGTGGCGTCCTTTCCGGCCCGGCGGGCGCTCTTGATCGCCTCGTTGCGAACCGGCGCCGTCTCGCGCCAGGTCGCGCCGGCCCGGTCGGCGGCGGCCTCGGTGGCCTCCCCGACCGCGGCGACCAGCTCGCGCCCGCGCTGCGCGATCGCGTCGGTGACGTCCGCCTCGAGGACCCGGTCGACGATGGCCCTCACGTTGCTCGAGATGTCTTCGGCCGATGCGGCCGCGCGGGTGCCCATGCAGAACCTCCTGTTGTCTCGGGCTGTAGGCGGGTGCACGAAGTATGCCACTGGGGTCCGGCATGGTCGACGCCCGGCACCGGTGGACCCGGCCGCGCGGCGACGCCGGTCGAGGGCGAGACCGGTTGCCGGCCGGTCGCCAGCGCCTGTGCCCGTGACGCGCCGCGCGGCCCGGTCGCTGAGCAGGATCGCAGGGTGCCGCGTACCGGCCCGTTAGTGGCCGCTTAGCGGGAGCCGGTGCCCGCCGACCTATACTCCGGCGATGCCGACCCGCACAACGCCGGGGTTCACCGGACCGGGGCAGTCGACCGCGCGGAGCCTCGCCAGCGGCGCGGCGCAGCGCGGCCGCCTGGGGCGCAGCCTGCTGGTCCATGGTCCGCGCGAGGCGGGGGCGGGCGCGTTCGTGGATGACCTGCTGGCGTTGTTGCTGTGCGAGGATCCCGACCTGCGCCTACGACCCTGCAACGGCTGCCGCGGCTGTCGGGACGCGCGCGCACGGGTCCATCCCGACCTCGTCGTCGGTTCGCCGGCCATCTGGCGGGAGTCGCGGACGGGCGGCGAGAGCATCGTCGCGGCCGCGCGGCGCTGGCTGATGGAGGCCTCCGGGGCGCCGGTCGTGGCCGACCGCCGGATCGTCCTGATCGAAGACGCGGACGCCGCCAGCGAGCAGGCGCAAAACGCGCTGCTCAAGGCTCTCGAGGAGCCCAATCCGCGCCAGATGTTCGTGCTGACCGCCACCGATCCCGGGCGCCTCCTGCCCACCATCCGCTCCAGATGCCAGGCGCTGCGGCTGGGCCCGGTGCCGCGCGAGGAGCTCGTCGGCTGGCTCATGGACAGCGAGCACCTCCCGGCCGACCAGGCACAGATGGTGGCGGTCATCAGCCGCGGCATGGCCGGCGCCGCGCAGGCGTACGCCAGGAACCCGGAGTCCCTCGCCTGGCGGCGCCGCGTCCAGGGGGAGCTTCTGGCGCTGCTCGGCGGTGGTCGCGCCGCGCGCTTCGCCGCCGCCCGCGAGCTGGTCGCCGATGCCGCCGCGCGAGCCGACGCCGGCAACGAGCCGCTGCCGGCCCGTGGCGACGACGAGACGGCAGGCCGTGCCGCGCCCGCCACCGCACAGCAGCGCGCCGGCGCCCTCCTCGTCCTCGATGCCTGGATCGACCTGGCGCGCGACCTCGTGGTCGTCGCGGCGGGGCGGTCACCGCTCGCGAGTGCGGGGGAGGTGCTGGACGGGCTCGAGGCCGCCGGCCGGCGTCTCTCGGCGGCCACTGCGGCACGGTCGGTTCGCGCCCTTGAGCGCGTGCGGGAGGGCGTTGCCGGCAACGCCGCACCGCGGCTGGCGATGTCGGTGGCGATGCTCGCCTGGCCGACGATCGAGGACGCGTGGTGAGTTCGGCGCGTCTCGAGGCCCGCGTCATCGGGCGCGTGCAGGGCGTCGGCTACCGTTGGTGGGTCCGCCGCCGCGCCGAGGAGCTGGGCCTGACCGGCTGGGTCATGAACGAGTCAGACGAGCGGTCCGTCCGCGTCGTGGCCGAGGGTCCCGCGGATCGCCTCGACGTCCTGGAACGTCACCTGCGTCGAGGCCCCGACGGTGCCCGCGTCGATGAGGTCGAGGCCACGCGCTCGGCGGCCAGCGGATCCCACGCCGCGTTCGAGATCCACCGCCCGTGAACTGGCGAGCAATCGGCTGCCTGGGAGTCGGCATCGTGGCCTTCGTCGGCATCGGGCTCCTGGGCCTCAACCTCGCCACCTCGCGCGTCGGCTGCCCGGAGCGACTGGTGTGGGGCGAGGAAGCCTGGGAGGCCAGCGGCCCGGCGACCGCCGAGCCGGAGATCGGCACCGGCGGGGAGGATCCGGTCGAGATCGGGGCAACCCTCATCGGCCTCACCAGCCGGCGGGTCTTCGCCCCGGCCGGGAGCGCGCCGGTGACCGGCGGAAACGACGACCTGCCGGCGCAGCTGTCGCTGGAATGTGGCGACGGGACGTTCCAGGGGTACCGGGCCGTCCTGAGCCGCGGCTCGCCGCCAACCGGATGAACAGCGAGCGGCGACCGATCCTCCTGCTGGTCAACCCGGCCGCCGGCGGGAAGATCGGCTCCGGCCCCGACCTTGCGGACGATGCCGAGGCGCTCGAGCCGGAGCGACTCGCCGCGGCGCTCCGGCAGCGCGGCCTGGAGATCGAGCTTCGCGAGCTGGGACCGGACGACGATGCCGCGGCGCTGGCGCGGGCGGCGGCGGACGAGCGACGCGATGTCGTGGTGGCCGGAGGCGACGGCACGGTGGGCGCCGTGGCGGCCGCACTCTGCGGGGTCGACGTCACGCTCGGCATCCTGGCACGCGGGAGCTTCAACAACGTCGCGCGCGGTGCCGGGGTGCCGCTCGAGCTTGAGCCGGCGCTGGATGCCATCGAACACGGCCGCTCGGCGAGCATCGACGCCGGCGTGGCCATCGTCGACGGGACGGAGGAACGGTTCTTCGAGGCGGCCGGGGTCGGCATCGATGCCGAGGGCTTCGGTGCCGCCGAGGCGGGCGAGGACAACCGGCCGCTGCTCATGCTGCGGCGGACATGGCGCGCCCTGCGTCGCCGTCGCAGCCCGATGCGCATCACCATCGACGGGAAGCGCTATCGGACCGGGGCACCCGCGGTGACGATCAGCAACGGCCCGTACCACGGCTTCGGGTTCGCCCTCAGTCCCGAGGCGGACCCCCAGGACGGCCAGCTCGATGTCGCGATCTTCGCCGGGATGTCGCGGCTCGACGTCCTGCTGCATTTCGTCCGGGTGGCGCGGCATCGGCCGGCCCGCGAGCCACGCGTCATCCGACGCCGCGCGGCGGAGCTGACGATCGAGGGCCTGCGACGCCAGCACCCGGTGCACGTCGACGGCCGCCAGGCGGGCGAGACGCCGGCCACGTTCCGCGTCGACGCCGGGGCGCTGCGGATCTTCCGCTAGGCGGTGGACGCAGGACCGATGCGGTCCTCGTGGAGCCGCAGCGCGTATCGGTCGGTCATCCCGGCCACGTAGTCGGTCACCTGCACGATGAGCGGCGCGGCGTCCTGGCGGTAGCTGTCGGGGATCTCGTCGGGGTGCGCCACGTGCCAGTCGACGAGGTCGCGCAGGACGCGCACCGCGTCGAGCTGCTGGCCGCGCTGCTGGGCCGACTGGTAGACGCGGTCGAACATGAAGTCGCGCAGGTCGTGCATGACCGCCAGCGTCGCCTCGTCCATCTCGACTCGTCCGACGCGCAGCGAGTTGTCGACCACGGCGTCGATCATGTGGCCGATCCAGCCGCGTCCCGGCTGTCCGAAGCGCTCGATGACCGCCGGCGGCAGCGCCTCGGCGGTCAGGACGCCGGCGCGGATCGCGTCGAGCGCGTCGTGCGACAGGTAGGCGATGCGGTCCGCGTAGCGCACCGTGAACGCCTCCGGCGTCGCGGGCGGCGGGTCGATCTTCCAGCTGTGCGCACGGATCCCGTCGCGCACCTCCCAGGTCAGGTTCAGGTCCTC
>JAICQM010000037.1 GCA_025937875.1 Chloroflexota bacterium | reverse complement strand
TCGGGCTCGGGCTCGGGCTCGGGGAGCGGAACCTCGACCGGCGCCTCGGCCACCACCGGCTCGGGTTCCGGCTCGGGCTCAGGCTCGGGGAGTGGAACCTCGTCGAACAGCGGGGTTGCCTCTGCGGGGAGCGGTTCAGACGGCCAGCCCTCGGCATCTCGGGCCTGCACCGGATCGGCGGAGGGCCAGGCCTCGATGCCGAGGCGGCCCGCCAGGTCGGCGGCCTCCATCTCGGCGACGCCCGCCCCGTTGGTCGCCGGATGCTGCGCCACGAACGAGGCCTCGAAGCGCTCGAGCAGGTCGTCGGTGCCGGCGATCGGCGCGCAGCTGCGACATCGCCCTGCGGCGTCGTTCCAGCAGTTGGTGCAGGTGTACTGGCGGCAGTCGATGCAGAAATTGAAGGCGGCGTGGAAGGCATCCAGCTGCGACGCCGCCAGGGCCTCCGCCTCCGAGCGCATGGCGTCGCCGACGGTGTCGGACAGCGCGTCCTGGCTCATGATGTAGTTCTTGAGTCCGGTGACCAGGCCGCGGCCCTTGCGCAGGGGGTTCAGGCGCGTTGGCGCCGTGAACTCGTAGCGCGTTCCGCAACGTTCGCAGAAGGACTCGGTGAGGGCTTCGGGCATGCTGGGTATTGGGTCTCCACCCGCTCGGCAGCGTCAGGGTCGCCCAGTATAGTCGCGGCCACAAGGACCTCCCCGAGGCCGTGGTGGTACCTTCGGCCCCGCCGTTGGTACCGCGTCCGCGGCTCCCCGCCGACCGATGGCGGATCGCAACCAACCGGTCGCATCCTGTTAGCATCCGGGGCCGATGGGCATCTTCTCGCGGGTCGAGGCCTTCCTGCAGCGCCTGTTCGAGGCGCCCGCCGGTCGGCTCGGAGCTCGGATCCAGCCGGTCAGCCTGGCCAAGCGGATCGAGCGTGCGATGGACACCAACAAGTCCTTTCGCGACCAGGGGATCCTGGTGCCGAACCACTACGACCTTCACCTGCATCCCGGCGACTACGCCGCGTTTGAGTCGTATCGAGCCTCGCTCGAGGACGACCTGGCGCACGGAGCGCTGGCGCATGCCCGCCGCGAGCGATACACGCTCATCGCCCGGCCGCGGGTCCGGATCATGGCCGACAACGGCGTGCCGCGCGGCGACATCCGGGTCGCCGCCAACGTCGCCGACGAGCGCGGAGATCGAGTGCGGGATGACCGGCCCCCGCCGGCATCGTCGGACACGATGGTGTTCGAGCGCGCGGGCGCCGGTGCGGCACCCGACTCGGCTCGACGGGCGTACCTGCTCGTGAGCACCGAGGGCCAACCGCCGGTGCAATTCGACCTGGGCGGCGCGCTGATCGGCATCGGTCGCGCCAGCGACAACGACGTCATCGTCGACGACCCGCTGGTGAGCCGCCACCACTGCCAGCTCAAGCTCCAGCACGGCGCCTACGGCTTCGCCGATCTCGGCAGCCGCAACGGATCGTTCGTCAACGGGCAGGCGGTGAGCGAGATCGCCCTGGGGCCGGGTGATCTGATCCAGATCGGCGAGACGACGATCGAGTTCCAGGTCCGCGGATGACCGGCGAGGTCCTGCGCATCCTGCTCCTGGCCCTCCAGCTGGGCTTCGTGGCCATCCTGTACCTGATCCTCCTCGGCTTCGCCCGCTCGCTGATGCGTGACCTGCGCAGCGCCGAGGCGCAGCAGCTCGCCAGCCGCACCGGCATCGGTCGCCTGGCCGTGCTCGAGTCGCCCGACGACGAGCCGCCGGCGGGTACGACGATCTCGCTGGGGCCGATCAACTCCATCGGTCGCAACGTCAACAACACGATCTACGTCGAGGACGACTTCGCGAGCGCCAGCCACGCGATGCTCACGTTCCGTGGGCGCAGCTGGTTCGTCGAGGACCAGGGCAGCACCAATGGCACGTACGTCAACGGCCACCGCATCGACCGGCCGGTGGCGCTCAGCTACGGGGACGAGATCATGATCGGGCGGGTCCGCATGCGCCTCGAGCGCTGACCGGCATGCGTCTCACCCTCGCGTGGCGCTGGGCGGAGCTGCGGATGCTCCTCCCGCTCGCCATCCTCGTTCCGCTCGGCTTCTTCGTCACCCACGTCGCCCGCGAGGGCGTGCTCGAGGCCGGCTCGCTGACCCTCGCCATGGGGTACCTGGCGCTCATGCTGGCCGCCCATGCGATCCTCGTGCTCAGCGGCCAGCGCGGCGACCAGCTCCTGCTGCCGCTCGTGGCCACCATCGGCGGGGTCGGGCTGGTGATGCTCAACCGGCTGGCGCCGGAGGTCGAGACCACGCAGGCCTTCGGTCTCCAGCTCGACGTGGCGCAGACCCAGCTGCTGTGGTTCAGCGTGGGAACGGTCGCGATGCTGGTGGTTGCCGCCGGGCTGCGCGATGACGGACCGCTGCGCCACTACAAGTACACCTGGGCGGCGCTGGGCATCGGCATGCTCGTCTTCACGGCACTGTTCGGCTTCGAGGTCAACGGCGCGCGACTGTGGGTCGCGCTGGGGCCGATCGCCGTACAGCCCGGCGAGTTCGTGAAGATCGTCCTGGTGATCTTCATCGCCGGCTACCTGGCCGACAACCGGGCCCTGCTGACGGAGGCCAGCCTGCGCATCGGTCCGATCCGGGTGCCGCCGCTGCCCTACCTGCTGCCGATGCTCGCCCTGTTCGGCGTCGTGATGCTCGTCGTGGTGCGCCAGAACGACCTGGGCCAGGCGCTCCTCCTGTTCGGGATCTTCCTGACCATGCTGTTCGTGGCGACCGGGCGGCGCAGCTACGTCCTCATCGGCCTGCTGTTGTTCGTGGCCGGTGTCTTCGTCGCGTACCGCCTGTTCCCGCACGTCGCGGTGCGGGTCGACATCTGGATCGATCCCTTCGCCGACCCCACCGACCGCGGGTTCCAGCCGATCCGCGGCCTGTTCGCGTTCGCGCGCGGCGGGCTGTTCGGGGAGGGCCTCGGCCAGGGGCTGCCCAGCTCGATCCCGCTGGTCCACACCGATTTCATTTTCGCCGCCATCGCGGAGGAGCTTGGGCTGATCGGCGCGTTCGCTGTGCTGGCGCTGTTCCTGACGTTCGTCTTCCGCGGTCTGCGGATCGCGATGCTGGCCCGCGATGAATTCAGCGCGCTGCTGGCGGTGGGCATCACCGCCAGCCTCGGCCTGCAGACGCTCATCATCGTCGCCGGCAACCTGAAGCTCATTCCGCTCACCGGGATCACCCTGCCCTTCGTCAGCTACGGCGGGTCGAGCATCCTGGCCAGCTTCCTGATGATCGGCCTCCTGCTGTCGGTCTCGCACCGGACAGCGCGGGCCATCGACCGTGAGCAGGGGCTGCCGGACCGATGATCGCGACCAACGTGCGCCGCCTGGCGCTCTACCTGCTGCTCGCCTTCGCTGTCGTCAGCGGCGGCCTCGGGTGGTGGCAGGTGGTGGACGCGGCGTCGCTGAACGCGCGCGCCGAGAACCCCCAGGTGATCGCCGCACGCCGGGGAGCCTTGCGGGGCACGATCTTCGACGCCAACGGCCAGGCGCTCGCCACCAGCCAGGTCATCGAGGGCATCAGCCGCCGTACCTATGCCGACGCCGCCTTCAGCCACCTCCTGGGCTACGCCAGCCTCCGGTTCGGGACCACGGGCCTGGAGCGCGCGTACGACGACATCCTCACCGGGCGTGCCGACCCCAACCCGCTGCGCGACCTGGTCAACGACATCCTCGACCGGCAGCCGGAGCCGAAGGACCTGACCCTCACCGTCGACCGGCGGCTGCAGGACTTCGCTGCCGCGCAGCTCGGCGACACGGCCGGCGCGGTCGTGGCGATCGACCCACGGACCGGCGCCATCCTGGCCATGACCTCGACGCCGACGTTCGACGCGACGCCGATCTCCGGCGTCCCCGATGCCGCCGGGCCGGCGATGGAGGCGATCACCGCCCGCGACGGGGACCCGCTCGTCGACCGCAGCAGGCAGGGCCGGTATGTCCCCGGGTCGGTCATGAAGGTGTTCACCGGCGCCGCCGCGCTGGACGCCGGCATCATCACGCCCCAGACCACGTACCCCGACCAGCCGCGCCAGGAGACGGAAGGCTTCCCGGTCTCGGGCTTCACGATTCGCGAGCACGACCTTGGGGGCATCCAGCCCGACCTGTGGCCCTTCTCGCCCGCGCTCCAGGTGTCGAGCAACATCTTCTTCGCGCACGTCGGCCTCGAGCTCGGGGGCGAGGCGTTCCTCGACTACGCGCGCCGGTTCGGATTCTGCGAGGGGCAGCAGATCGGCAGCGGCGCGCGCGGCCTGCCGGTCTCGGCGAGCTACGTGACCGCTCCGATCGACGGTGACTGCGGGCCGTTCGTCGACGATGTCGAGCTGGCCAGCGCGGCGTTCGGTCAGGCGCAGGTCAACGTGACCCCGGTCCAGATGGCACTCCTTGCGGCGACCATCGCCAACGACGGGGTGGTCCCCGAGCTGCACGCCGTCCGCGACGTGCGAGCCCACGCCGCCGATCCCGCCACCGGACCGGCGGACCAGATCCTCGAGCGCAGCAGCACCGGTGGCGGCTCGCGTGCCATCTCGGTCGACACTGCCCGCCAGGTCCGGGTCGCCATGGTCGACGCCGTGGAGGCCGAGCTGGGGCAGCTGTTCGCCGGCGCGGGCGCGGTGCGCCTGTACGGGATCGGCGGCGCGCAGACGGCCGGCAAGACCGGCACCGCCCAGCGCAGCGAGGGCCAGGCGCCGCACTCCTGGTTCATCGGCTTCGCGCCGGCCCAGGATGGCGCCGAGCCGGCCATCGCGGTGGCCGTGCTGGTCGAGGGCGGCGGCTCGGGGTCCGGGCGCGCCGCCCCGATCGCGGGACGGGTGATGGCCGAGTGGCTGCGCCTCAACGGGGGCGGGTGACCGATATTTCGGCCGTCTTCGGCATGAATGCCGGTTGGTGCCGCGTTTGGCCGATATATGAGTCGCTATCCCGCACGAACGCCGCAGCGGCGCGGCGCTCACGCTCAACAGTGACCGATATATCGGCCATTCACCGCACGAACGGGCCCTTATGCCGGACTGGGCCGAAATATCGGTCATGCTCCCCGCGCTCGATGCGCGGGGCACTGAAGAGCAGCACGGGATCATGGACGGGTGGCCCTCGGGTGCTCCCTCGCGCCGTGTCAGCACCCACTCGTGCTCCACGAGCGTTGTGTCGTGGGGGTTCGTGCTCCACGAAGGGCTGCTGACGGGCCACGACCCACGCGATCGGGCGCACATGAACCGGTTCGTAACGTCGTGGGGTATTGTCTGCCACAAGGGGAGCGACGACGCCGGCGTCGCCCGAGCATACGTAAGGACACCCGCATGCTGAAGAACGTCCAGGAGCCCGCCGAGCGCGTGGTCGCCAATGTCGAACGCGTGATCGTTGGCAAGCACGCCGAAGTGCGGATGGCAATGGTGGCGCTCCTGTGCGAGGGGCACATCCTGATCGAGGACGTGCCCGGCGTCGGCAAGACGATGCTGGCCAAGGCCATTTCCAAGAGCGTCGGTTGCACGTTCCGCCGCATCCAGTTCACGCCGGACCTCCTCCCGAGCGACGTGACCGGCCTGTCCATCTTCAATCAGAAGACGCAGGAGTTCGAATTTCGACCGGGCCCGATCATGGCCCAGGTCGTCCTGGCCGACGAGATCAACCGCGCAACCCCCAAGACCCAGAGCGCACTGCTCGAGTGCATGGAGGAGCGGCAGGCGACGATCGACGGCATCACGTACCAGATGCCGTCGCCGTTCCTGGTGATGGCGACCCAGAACCCGATCGAGTACGAGGGCACGTTCGCCCTGCCGGAGGCCCAGCTCGACCGGTTCATGCTCCGCCTCAAGATCGGCTATCCGAAGCCGATGGAGGAGATCGTCATCCTCGACGAGCAGAAGCGGAAGCATCCGATCGACGAGCTGCGCCAGGTCACCGACGCCGAGGAGCTGCGGCAGATGCAGCTGGCGGTCAAGGAGATCTACGTCGACCAGGCAATCGCGGAGTACATCGTGCGGCTCACGACCGCCACGCGCGAGCACGGCGACGTGTACCTCGGCGCCTCCCCGCGCGGCAGCATCAACCTCTACCGCGCGGTGCAGGCCACGGCCGCCCTCGAGGGCCGCGACTACGCGATCCCCGACGACGTCAAGCAGCTCGCCGTGCCGATCCTCGCCCATCGCCTGATCGTCAAGAGCCAGGCGAGCCTGCGCGAAGTCGACCCCGAGGCGATCGTGCGCGAGGTGCTGGCCCAGGTGCCCATCGCCGAGACCTCGGGAGCAACCGCCTAGCCCGTCCCGACGTCAGACCGCCATGGCACCCCTGGTTCGCCAGCTCCGCTTCGTGTTCCTGGGCACGGTGCTGGTCGTCGCCGCCTTCAGCACCGGGATCACGTTTCTCTTCTTCCTGGTGTACCTGCTGGCCGCCCTGGTCCTCGGCGCGCGCTGGTACGCGAAACGTGGCCTGCGTGGCGTGCGGGCCGGCTACCACGTCCTGAACCCCCGGGCGCAGGTGGGCGAGGTGCTGCAGGCCGTCTATCGCGTCGACAACCAGACCAAGTGGGGCAAACCGTGGGTCGAGCTGTGGAATGAGTCCAACCTGCCGGCCAGCCTGCCCGGCCGCGTCATCGGGGTGCGGCCCGAGGGGAGCCGCCAGTGGCTGGCCAAGGTGACACTCATGCGGCGCGGGTCGTACCGGCTCGGCCCGCTGAAGGTGCGCACCGGCGACCCGTTCGGCCTGTTCACGACCGAGATGACGGTCGGCCAGCCCACGAGCGTGGTCGTCTTTCCCAAGGTCGTGCCACTGCCGAACTGGCGGCTCCCGGCGTCGCCGGTCGACGGCTCCACCCCGACCCGCCGCCGCTTCGAGGCGGCATCGCCGCTGATCACCGGCATCCGCCCCTACACCCACGGTGACGCGATCAACAAGATCCACTGGCTCTCGAGCGTGCGCCATAACGAGCTGCAGGTGAAGGAGTTCGACCTGGAGCAGACCGCCGACCTGTGGCTGCTGCTCGACCTCGAGCGCGCCGCGCATGCCGGCGTGGGCGACGGCGCGTCGGTCGAGACCGCGGTCACCGCGGCGGCATCGATCGGGCTCCAGACGCTGTCCGCCAACCGCGCGGTGGGGCTGACCGCCTCCGCGCGCCGGCTCCACGTCCTGACGCCGGACCGCGGCCAGCGCGTCGAGCAGAAGATCCTGCACCTGCTGGCCAACGTGCAGGCCGACGGCGCCCATCCGCTGGCCGAGGTCATCCTCGCCACCATGCCGCAGCTGCGGCGCGGTATGACGCTGTGCCTCGTCACCGGCTCGACCGACCGCGAGTGGGTCCGCGCGCTGGCCACGTTGCGCCGTCGCGGCGTGGGGGTGACGGTCGTCCTCCTCGACCGCGCCAGCTTCGTGGGCCGCGACGACGACGAGAGCCGGGCCGAGCTGAATGCGATCCGGTACGCGCTGGCCGAGTACGACATCGGCCATCGGCTGCTGCGCAGCGGCGACGACCTGGGCGAGGCCCTGGCCAGCCGGGAGCGGGTCCGTGCCTGACTGGGCGCATCGGTTCATCCGTCCCCGGGAGGGCTGGCTGAGCCTCTTCCTGCTGTTCGTCATGCTGCTGAGCGCGGGATGGTCGGTCCAGGCAGTCGGCTGGCTGGACGAGGGCGACTTCCTGGTCCCCGTCGCCATCTGGGGGATGCTGGCCGGCGCCACGCTCGCACTGCTGCCGCTGAGCGTCACCGTCACGCTCCCCGTCGGGGCGCTGCTCGGGGCGGGCGTCGTGCTGTGGAGCATCGGCGGCGAGTACTTCACCGACCTTGGCCAGCTGGGGCGGCTGCTCGCCCTGCGCGACGAGGCCTTCGAGTGGCTGCGCCTCGTCGTGGATCGCGGCTTCGCGCCCCAGATGACGCCGTACGCCATCGGCCTCGGCGTGATCATGTGGAGCGTCGCGTTCATCGCCGCCTACACCCTGTACCGCCATCACCGGGTGCTCGACGCCATCCTGCTCGTCGGCGCGGCCATGGTCGTGAACCTGTCGGCCACGCTCGCCGACCTGCTGGGCTACCTCGTCCTCTTCTGCCTGGCCGCGCTGCTGCTCTGGCTCCGCGCGGCGCTCACGACCCGCGAGGAGGGCTGGCAGCTTCGCCGTGTCGACGAGAACGTCGAGGTGCCGATCTCGATCATGCGGTCCGGCCTCACCTTCATCGGCGGATCGATCGCGCTGGCGTGGATCCTGACGACGGTGGCGGTGGCGGCGCCGCTGACCGACGCCTGGCGCAACCTGGACACGGTCTGGACCGATGTGCGCGACGGGCTCGAGGGGGTCTTCGGCGGCCTCACCAATGAGAACGCCAGGATCGCCGGCAGCGAGTTCGGGCCGTTCACCGTCCGCGGCACCTGGTTCAGCGATGACGCGCCGGTCATGCAGCTTCGGGCCGAGGACGGCTACTACCTCCGCAGCGTGACCCTCGACGTCTACACCGGCAGCGGGTGGGACTGGAGCGAACCATCGGAGCGCAGCGTCCCGCTGGGCGAGCGCGTCTTCACCGGCTACACCCCGGAGCGGCCGCTTGCCGAGGAGGGGTTCCTGCGCGAGACGATCACGATCGAGGTCCAGGGTGACGTCGGCCGCAGCATCTTCGTCCCCGGCTATCCGACGCTCGTTTCGGCACCTGTGGTGGTGCGGGAGGTCGCCGGTGCCCCGCTCCTGGCATCCATCGACGCCACCGGCGCCATCTCGCCCGGCAGCGGGTACCAGGTGACCGCGCTCATCAGCGAGGTGACCGAGGCGCAGCTCGCCGGTGCCGGCACCGAGTATCCGCGCGAGATCGCCGAGCACTACCTGAGCCAGCAGGGGATCACGCCCGAGGTGCGCGCGCTGGCGGCTGAGCTCGCCGCGGCCGCGAGCGCTGACACGCCATTCCACCAGGCCGATGCGATCGCCGACTTCCTGCGCACCGACGAGTCGTTCGAGTACGGGACCGATGTCGAGCCGCCCGACCCCAACCGCGACCTGGTCGACCAATTCCTGTTCGGACCGCCGGAGGTGGCGCGGATCGGCTACTGCGAGTACTTCGCCAGCGCCATGGCGCTCATGGCGCGCTCGGTTGGGATTCCGGCGCGAGTTGCCGTCGGCTACGCGCCGGGCGAGCTGGTCGACGACGGGGTGTACCAGTACCGCAACGAGAACGCCCACGCCTGGGCCGAGCTGTACTTCCCGGGGTACGGCTGGCAGATCTTCGAGGCGACCAAGACGATCCCGGCGCCGCCGCGGGCACGTGGACAGGGCGGGGTCGCGCCGCCGATCCCGGCCGACATCAACCGCGACTTCGGCGAGATCGACGAGGGCACCGGCGAGGTCGCGCCGCGGCCGTCGTTCGAGCAGATTCCCGGCGGGGCGCCGATCACCGAGGAGGGGCTCCAGGCTCCTGGCGAGCCGCGTGGCGGGAACCTGCTCGTCATCCTGGCCCTGGCCGCGTTGGCCGGAGGCGTCATCTACATCCGCATGCGGGGGCGCGGTCGCGGGCTGCGCTTCCTCTCACCGGCCGACCGGCAGTGGCTGCGGCTCGCGTGGGCCGGTGATCGCGCCGGCCTCAGCCAGCGGCCCAGCGAGACGTACTACGAGTACGCCGGCTGGCTGGAGGAGCAGATCCCGACCCGCGCGATCGAGATCCGCACCATCGCCGACGGCAAGGTATGGCAGGCCTATTCCGGGCGCGCGATGAGCCCGACCATGATCGAGCGCATCGAGGGCGCCTGGAAGCGGCTGCGGATGCCGTTCGTGGGACTCGCCGTCCGGCGCCGGCTTCGGAACCTCCGGCCCACCCGTCGCTGATCCGCTCCAGCGCTCATCCCCGGGGCCTCACAGCGCGAGCGGGCGTCCCTCGTCCTCGTCGACGTGGGTCGAGAGCGTGCCCAGCAGGTGGTGGACGTCGTTCCAGCGCTCGAGCTGCCACGGCCCGCCCAGCGGGCGGGACGCGACTGACAGCGAGCAGTTGTCGGCGTCGAGCTGCCAGCCGCGGGCCGGGAGGTCCAGCAGGTGCGACGCCAGCAGACGCAGCACGCCGCCGTGGGTCACCAGGCACGGCACGCCGTCCCCGGCGAGTGCGTCGTCGACGGCGGCCACGGCGCGGGCGATGACCGTGGCCAGGTCCTCGGCGCCCGGGGGCCGCGCTGCCGGGTCGGCGCGCCAGGCGGCGTAGCGCTCCGCGTCCTCGACCTCCAGCTCTCCGTGGGAGCGGCCCTCCCATTCGCCCTGGCCGATCTCCATCAGCCGGGGATCGCTCGTCAGCTCGACCCCGAGCGCGTCGGCCAGGAGGCGCCCGGTCTCGAGCGCCCGTGCCAATGATGAGGCGACGATCCGGGCCGGCCGCTCGCCGGCGGGCAGGCGGACCAGGCGCTCGCCCAGCAGGCGCGCCTCCTCGCGTCCGTCGCCGGCCAGCGGCGGGTCGAGATGACCCTGGAAGCGGCCCGCCCGGTTCCAGTCGGTGACGCCGTGGCGGACGAGGAGGAGCCGCTGGGCGCTCACCGCGCGGGGACGGGGGCCAGGCTCGCCTCGTATGCCGCGCGGCCCGCAGCGGCGGCCGCGTCGCCGTCGACGCTCAGCACGTCGCCCATGATCCCGAACGCGTCGGCCATCTCGTCGTAGCCGACCTCGCCCATGTGGCCGAAGCGCAGGATCTTCCCGCTCCAGGCGCCCTGGCCGCCGGCGACGACCAGGCCGCGTTGGCGCATCGCCGCGTTGAAGGTGGCCCAGTCCAGCCCGTCGCTCAGCCACGCGGCGGTGACGGTGTGCGACCGATCCGCCGGCGCCGCAACGAGCCGGAAGCCGAGCGCCTCGAGGCCGGCCTGCACGCCGGACGCGACCGCCGCGTGGCGCGCCCAGGTCCACTCGCGGCCCTCGGCCAGCAGCCGGCGTACGCCGACCTCCAGGCCGTAGAGCACGCTGACGGCCGGCGTCCACGGCGTCTGACCCTTGGCGGCCCACGTCCGCGCCAGGGCGAGGTCCCAGTAGTAGCGCGGCATGCGCGCCGCGGCGTTGGCCCGCCAGGCGCGCTCCGAAAGCGAGGCGATGGCGATGCCGGGGGAGCCCATCCACGCCTTCTGGCTGGCGCTCACGACGAGGTCGATGCCCCAGCCATCCATCTCGAACGCGACGGCGCCCAGGCCGCTGATGCCGTCGACGATGACCAGCGGGTCGCCCGGCGCGCCGCGGACGACGGCCGCCAGCTCGCGGATCGGGTTGGTGACGCCGGTCGAGGTCTCGTTGTGCGTCAGTAGCACGGCGCGGTACGGGGCGGCATCGGCAAGGTGCGCGCGCAGGGCATCGGGATCGGCGGCGGTGCCCCAGTCGAAGGCGAGCCGCTCCACGTCGGCGCCGAAGGCGGCGCCGATGTCGGCGAACCGGTCGCCGAAGGCGCCGATGGTCACCGCCAGCACCCGATCACCCGGCGAGAGGCTGTTGACGATCGCCGCCTCCAGCGCCCCGGAGCCGGAGCCGGTCAGCAGCAGCACCTCGCCCGACGTCCCGATGAGCGAGGCGATGCCGTCCGCGATCGCGTGCTGCATCTGGCCGAACTCCGGGCCGCGGTGGTTGATCATCGGCCTCGCCTGTGCCTCGCGCACCTCGCTTGGAAGCGGTGTCGGCCCGGGGACGCGGAGGTTCTGTTCCATGCGCGCATCATAATCGGCGCCATGCCGCGTCGACCCGCAGGGATCTCCGCCTCCGACCAGCTGTTCAGCACCGAGCTGGCGGCCGATGCGCCGCTCGCCGCCCGGATGCGGCCGCGCACGCTGGACGAGTTCGTGGGGCAGTCCCACCTCATCGGTCCGGAGGGCGCGCTGTCCAAGGTCGTGCAGCCTGGCTTCCTGCCCAGCCTCGTGCTGTGGGGACCGCCGGGGAGCGGCAAGACGACACTGGCCCGCCTGCTGGCCGACCGCGCCGGTGGGACGTGGCGGCAGCTGTCGGCGGTCAGCAGCGGCGTGGCCGACATCCGGGCAGTCGTGGCCGAGGCCAGGGGGCTGCGCGAGGCGGGCGGGCGGACCGTGGCCTTCATCGACGAGCTGCATCGGTTCAACAAGTCGCAGCAGGACGCGCTGCTGCCGCACGTCGAGGACGGCACGATCACGCTCATCGGCGCCACCACCGAGAACCCGTACTACGAGATCAACTCGCCCCTGCTGTCACGCATGCGGGTGTACCGATTGGAGCCGCTCGCCCTCGACGCCATCGGCGCCATCGTCGACCGCGCATTGACCGATACCGATCGCGGCCTCGCCGGCCGCGTCTCGCTGGCCGAGGACGCCCGGGCACGGCTGCTGGACCTGGCCGGTGGCGATGCGCGCGCCGCGCTCAACATCCTCGATGCCGCGGCCGCGGTCACCGGCGACGGCGAGGCGGTGAGTGCCGAGGTGGTGGCCGAGGCGGCCCAGCAGCGGCTGGTCGCCTACGACCGGGTGGGGGACGAGCATTACGAGGCGGCATCGGCCTTCATCAAGTCGATGCGCGGCAATGACCCCGATGCGGCCCTGTACTGGTGCGCTTCGATGGTGGCCGGCGGCGAGGACCCGACGTTCATCGCGCGGCGGATCGTCATCGCGGCGTCGGAGGACGTGGGCAACGCCGACCCGCGCGCGCTCCAGATCGCGGTGGCGGCGATGCAGGCCGTCGAGATGATCGGCCTGCCGGAGGCGCAGTTCGCGCTGGCCCAGGCGGCGGCCTACGTGGCGTCGGCACCCAAGTCCAACCGGGCCGGTGCCGCGTACTTCGCGGCGCTGGCCGAGGTGGAGGAGCGGGGGCGGCTGCCAGTGCCGCTGCACCTGCGCCCGTCGGCCCACCGGCGCCTGTCGCGGGAGCACGGCTGGGGTCGCGGTTACCTCTATCCGCACGACTTCGAGAACGCCGACGTCGAGCAGCAGTATCTGCCCGACGCCCTGGCCGGCCGCGTCTTCTACGACCCCTCGGACCAGGGGATGGAGATCCAGATCGGGGAGCGGCTGCAGCGGTTGCGGCGCGCGCGGCTGGAGGCGAAGCGGGCGAAGTCGTCGCCGCCGGACGGCTCGAAGGGGAGCGAACGAGCCCGCTGAGCGCTAGACGACCTTGCCGATTCCCAGCACGTTGACAGCGACGAAGGCCACGACGAGCAGGCCCGCCAGGACCGCGGAAAGGACGAGGATGTTGCGCAGGTCGGCCACCACGTAGTGGTACTCGGCGGCGGCCTTCTCGGAGAGCCGCGATGAGCCGTACAGCTCGGTGGCGATGGCGGTCCCGCGGCGTGGCGTTCGACCGGCCGGGACGGAGGCTGCGCTCGGGGGCGGGACGGATACCGGCGCCGTGACCGACTCGACCGTCGCCGGCTCGGATGCGGCGCTCGTGGACGCCGCCCGGGGCTCTGCGGGAGCGGGCGTCGAGGGGCGCGGGGCGCTGCGGTTCGCGGCTCGCTGTCGTTGCCGGCGGGTCGCCGCCTTGCCTCCTCGCTTGGCCATCGGTCCCTTTCGTGTCGGTTCGCCATCGGGCGCGCTCGCGCGGCCGGGAGGGCCGAGCGGGAACGGTATGATACCGCGCCGATGGCCGATCTCAACCGACTCGTATCCGACAACCTGGCGCTCGTCGTGGGCGTCATCGGCCTGGTCGTACTGATCCTCCTGGTCCTGGCCGTCGTGCAGTCGCTGCGCCTGGGGCGTGCCACGCGCGCCTATCGCGAGCTCGTCCGCGGTGGTGACGGGGGGAACCTGCACGGGATCCTGGATGGCCACATCGGTCGCGTCGAGCACATGAGTGCGCGGCTCGAGCAGGTCAACGAGCTGCAGACCTACCTCGAGCAGCGCACCCGTGGGGCGCTCCAGCACATCGGCCTGGTGCGCTTCAACCCGTTCGAGGACACCGGTGGCGACCAGAGCTTCGCGATCGCGCTGCTCGACGACCGGCGCGACGGGATCGTGCTGTCGAGCCTGCACGGGCGAGCCTATACGAGGATCTTCGCGAAGCCGGTGGAGAACGGCGGCAGCAGGCACAACCTGTCGGACGAGGAGGCACAGGCGATCAAGATCGCCGTGGAGGGGACCGCTCCGATCCCCGGCGGCGGCTGAGGTCGTGAGCGGCCCGGAGACGGCCGAGCTGGAGGCGATGAGGCGCCTGGCGCGGCGCCGGATCCTGGCCGCCGTCAAGCGCCTGCACCGGCGCGAGCCCCTGCGGCCCGACCTCCGGGTCGATGCCGTCCTCCGGGAGGCGCGCGCCGACCACGCCGATCGCCGGCCGTCGACGCACCGTGGCGGTGGCCACCTGGCCCTTGACGACGACGCCCTGCGTGTCCTCGTCGACGAGCTCGTCGCCGCGGGTGAGCTCGCCGGCGCCGGGCGTCGGGTGCGCCTGCCGGATCACGAGCCGGCGCTCGACGCCGAGATGCGGGCGCGCGTGGATCGGCTGTTCGACGGACTGCGCGAGGCCGGCGCATCGCCACCGCGCGTGGACGGCATCGCCGCCCGGCTGGGCATCCCGCCCGCCGTCCTCGACCAGCTGCGCGCCGCCGGTGAGCTCGTCAACGTCGGCGAGGGCATCGACTATCCGCGCGATCGCTACCAGGAGCTGCGTGCCAGGCTCGACCTGATCGGCCGCGGCGGCCGGCTCAGCACCGGCCGCGTGCGCGACGACCTGCGCACCTCGCGGCGCCACGCCGAGGCGTTGATCGCGCACCGCGCGGCGGAGCGGCGGCGCCACCGGACCTGACGTGCGTCGCGACACGCGAGCTGTCGCATGGGCCGTGGATCGTGACGGCATGACCTGGTCTACCGCTACCATCGAGGACGTGCCGTCGGTCGTGCCGTCCCCGAACCAGCTCCCCATCTTCGAGGAGCTGGTCGCCCCACCGCCGCGCCCGCGCCGTCCCCATCTCCGCGTCCAGCCGCCGCTGCTCGCCGACCTCACGCCCCGCCAGCGTCGGGCGGTCACGCACGGCGACGGCCCGCTCCTCATCGTCGCCGGGGCGGGGACCGGCAAGACGACCGTCATCACCCGGCGCATCGCGTGGCTCATCGCCGAGAAGCGAGCAGCGCCGTCGGAGATCCTGGCCCTCACCTTCACCGACCGCGCCGCTGCGGAGATGACCGAGCGCGTCGACCAGCTCGTCCCGTATGGCTATACCGATGCCGTCATCTCCACCTTCCACGCCTTCGGCGACCGCCTCCTGCGCGAGCACGCCCTCGAGGCCGGCCTATCGGATCGTTCGACCGTCCTGTCGCGCAGCGAGCAGGTCATCTTCCTGCGCGAACACCTCTTCGAGCTTCCGCTGGACCGATACCGCCCGCTCGGCGACCCGACCCGGTTCCTGTCCGCACTGGTCACGCTCTTCAGTCGCGCCCGCGACGAGGACGTGTCGCCGGCGGAATACCAGGGCGCCGCGGACGCGTTGCTGGCGGCCGCGACCGCCGCTCCGGAGGACGAGGCGCTGGCTGATCGGGCCGCCCGCCAGGTCGAGCTCGCCGCCTGCTACGCCGCATACGAGCGCCTGATGCGGGCCACGGACCGGCTCGACTTCGGCGACCAGGTGACGCTCGCGCTGCGCCTGCTGCGCGAGCAGCCGGCCGTCCTGGAGGCGGAGCGACAACGGTTCCGCTACATCCTGGTCGACGAGTTCCAGGACACCAACCACGCCCAGTTCGAGCTGGTGAAGCTGTTGGCCGGCTCGCCGCGCGCCAACGTCACCGTCGTCGGCGACGACGACCAGAGCATCTACCGCTTCCGCGGGGCAGCGCTCGGCAACATCCTCGGTTTCCGCGAGGCGTATCCGAGGGCGCGCTCGGTCGTCCTGGTCGACAACTTCCGCAGCCGCCAGGAGATCCTCGACCCGGC
>JAICQM010000250.1 GCA_025937875.1 Chloroflexota bacterium | reverse complement strand
GTCCGCGGCCGCGCCCAGCGGGTTACCGGATGCCTCGGCCTCGACATCGGTCTTGATCCACTGCGGTCCGAGCATGCCCAGCTGCATGTAGCTGGCGCCGTCGAGGACGCGGATCTCGCCCGCGATGCCCATGGCCGCGAAGGTCGCGGCAACCCGCGAGTTTTCCAGGTCGAAGTCTCCCTCGATCGAGGTGCCGGTCAGCGGGAACGTGGCGCCCGAGTCCGGATCCGTCACCGAGCCGTCCAGGCTGAGCTCCAGGTGGAAGGACTTGAGGTTGGCGGTCGCCTCCAGGCCCTGGGTCACGACCTGCTTGGGATCGGTCAGCGTGGGGGTGCCGGGGGCCGCGCAGGCCGCCACGAGGGCGGCGAGCACGATCAGCGCGGGCAGCAAGCGTCGAATCATGCGCGCGAGCATACGCGACCGACCGGATTCGGCAAGCCGGTACCTTCGGCGCTGGTAGGGTAAGACCGATGCGCCACGTCGAACGCTCCGGTGACCTCCCCGTCGACCCCGACGCCGCCTTCGCGTTCATCGCCGATCTCGACAACCTGCCGCGCTGGCAGTCCGGCGTGACCGGGGCCGAGCAGCTCACGGATGGACCGATCGCCGTCGGCTCGGTGGCCCGTGTCGAGCGCAGCCTCATGGGCCAGACGATCCAGGCCGACCTGACCGTGACCGAGCTGGACCCGCCGCGGCGACTGGTCCTGGCCACCGAGGTGAGCGGGATGAAGGTCGACGCGATCCTGACGCTCGAGCCACGCGACGGCGGCAGCCACGCCACGTTCGGGATGGACATCCGCGGCGGCGGGCTGTTCGGGGGCGCCATGGAGGGGATGGTGGCCGGCGCCGCCGAGGGCGAGATCGACGCCAGCCTCACCCGTCTTCGCGAAGCGCTGACCTCCTGAGCTCAGCCCTGGCGGGCGGCGTTGGCCTTGATGGCGTCGTGCAGGTACTGCGCGAGTCCGGGCGCGATCTTCTCGTACGTGGCGGTGAACCGCGGGTCGGCGAGGTACATCTCGGCCAGGCCGACGTGCATCTCGTAGGAGCACGGATAGAACGCATCGTCGATCTGTCGCCGATGCGCCTCCGCGCCGTCCATCGCGTCGGGGCTGTCGGCCGGCTGCCCGGCCTGCATGGCGCGCACGACCTGCTCGATCGCCACCTGCCCCTGCGCCTTGATCCGCTCCCAGTCGGCCTTCGTGTAGCGCGACGTGCGCCGGGTCGACTCGCGATACGCATCGGTATCGCCCCAGCGCTCCTCGACCTCGGCCGCGTGCTGGTCGGGGTCGAAGTCACCGAAGACCTCGAACCGCTCCTCCGGGGTGAGTGAAATGCCCAACGTGTGTGCCTCCAGTGCTTTCTCGACGGCGGCCGCCATGCGCTGCAACCGGCCGATCCGCTCGGCCAGCAGCGCGTGCTGGCGTCGCAGGTGGTCGGATGCCAGGGCGGCGCCATTCGTCATGACATGCTTGATCTCATCCAGTCCGAACCCGAGCTCGCGGTAGAACAGGATCCGCTGCAGCCGCTCCAGGTCCGCGTCGCCGTAGCGGCGGTAGCCGGCGTCGGACCGACCGCTTGGCTTCAGCAGGCCGATCTCGTCGTAGTGGTGCAGCGTTCGGACGGTGACGCCCGCCAGGCGGGCCACCGCACCTACCGTGTGGCTCATACCCAGGAGCATAGAACCTCACGTTACGTGAGGGTCAAGCGGGTCAGGCGGGCTCGACGTTTCCGGTGATCCCGTCGACCATCACGCGCATTCCGGTGTGCAGGCGCGACGTCGCATCTGCGCAGCCCACGACTGCCGGGATCCCGTATTCACGCGCGATGATCGAGGCGTGTGAGGCGGGGCTGCCGACATCGGTCACCACCCCGGCTGCGCGGGCGAAGAGCGGCGTCCAGGCGGGAGCGGTGAGCGGTGCCACGAGAATCTCGCCGGGCTGCAGTTCGTCGAACTCATGCGGGCCGCGGACGACGCGAACCAGTCCCGTCGCTCGGCCCGGTGCCGCGGGCACGCCCGAGACGAGCGCGGTGTCCGATCGACTGGCGCCGAGCATCGTCGGGAAGGAGTTCCACAGCCGCCGCAGGAGGGCATTCATGCGGCCCACGTTGAGCG
>JAICQM010000182.1 GCA_025937875.1 Chloroflexota bacterium | reverse complement strand
GCGGCTGAGCCTGGAGGTCGCACGGCGCCTGGTCGAGCAGCATCCCGACGGCGTGTATTTCGTCGAGCTCGCGCCCATCACCCAGCCCGAGCTGGTTGCGGCCGAGATCGGACGGGCGATCGCGCTCCCCGAGCGCGGCGGCCGAACGGCGATGGAGCGCCTCGTCGACTTCATCGGTGAGCGGCGGATGCTGCTGGTGCTCGACAACTTCGAGCAGGTCATGGGCGGCGCGACATCGGTCAGCGAGCTCCTGGCGAGCTGTCCGAGCCTGACGATCCTCACCAGCAGCCGATCCGCGCTGCGCATCTCCGGCGAGCAGGAGTACCCGGTGCCACCGCTCGCGCTGCCCGATCTGGCCCGCCTTCCCGGTCACGAGGAGCTCTCGCAGTACGACGCGGTCGCCCTCTTCATCGAGCGCGCCCGAGCCGTCCGTCCCGACTTCATGGTCACCAACGACAACGCCCCGGCGGTGGCCGAGATCTGCGTTCGCCTCGACGGACTGCCGTTGGCGATCGAGCTCGCCGCCGCCCGGATCCGGATCCTCAGCCCGCAGGCCATGCTCGGCCGAATCGAGCAGCGCCTCGCACTGCTGGCCGGTGGGGCCCGCGACCTGCCCGCGCGGCAGCAGACGCTGCGTGGCGCCATCGCCTGGAGCCACGACATGCTCGACGAGGCCGATCGCGCCCTCTTCGCCGGCCTCAGCGTGTTCGTTGGCAGTGCTTCGCTGGACGCGATCGAGCGCGTGTGCGGCGACCTGCTGGGGAGTAACGTCATCGACGCCCTTGCCAGCCTGGTCGACAAGTCCCTCCTCCGCCAGCGCGAGGGACCGGAGCACGAGCCGCGTTTCGAGATGCTGGAGACCATCCGCGAGTTCGCGCTCGAGCAGGCGACGGAGCGCAATGAGCTGGACGCGCTCCGCCAGCGCCACGCCGATCACTACCTGGAGGTCGCGACGCTGGCCGGCAGCCAGGTGATGGGATCGGCCAAGCGCAGCTGGCTCGACCGTCTGGAGGCCGATCACGAGAACCTGCGGGCGGCGCTCGGATGGGCCGTCGAAACCGATCGCGCCGAGGCGGCGCTGCGCATGACGGCCGCGTTGTGGCGCTTCTGGCAGATGCGCGGCCACCTCGGCGAGGGCCGCGACGCGGTGACTGCCGCCCTCGCACTGCCCCATGCCGCCGAGCATCCCGCGGCTCGTGCGGACGCGCTCTCCGCCCTCGCCGGCCTCGCGTACTGGCAGGGCGATTCCGCTGCGGCGCGCGCTGCCTACGAGGAGGAGATCGCCCTGCGCCGCGAGCTCGGTGATCGGGCCGGCGAGGCCGAGGCGCTGTACGGCGCCAGCTTCACCTGGTCGATCGGCGAGCTGGCCGAGGATCGGAACGCCGATGCCGCCGCCGCGCTCATCGAGCAGGCGATCCCGATCTTTCGCGAGCTCGGCGATGAGCTGGCGGTTGGACGCTGCGAATGGGCGCTCGCCAACGTGCGCTACGGACAGGGCGAGCTGCAAGAGGCCAGGGAATCGGGCCTCCGCGCGCTGGCGATCTTCCAGGCAGCCGACGATCGGTTCATGACCGGCTGGACGACCTATACGCTCGGCCTGGCCGATCTGTCGGAGGATTACCAGGCCGCCGACGGAGTACCCGATGCGCGGGTCGCGGCCGCGGCGCGTCTGACCGGGGCGCTCAGGATCTTCGACGAGGCGGAGGACAGCTCGGGCTATACGCTCGTCCTGGACGCGCTCGCGCTGCTCGCCCTGCGCAACGGCGATCGGGACCGGGCCGCGCGGCTGGCCGGCGCGGTGGCGCGGCTGGAGCGGGAGACCGGCACCGGTCTCGCGTTCTGGAATCGCGGGACATTGGGGTACGACCCCACCGTCCTGCTCACCGATCCGGAGGCCGCCGACGCGTGGACGGCGGGCGAGGCCCTGACCACCGCCGAGGCGGTGGCGTATGCCCTGGAGGGTGCTTCAGCGGGGGAGTGACCTCGCCGGCGTGCGGCGCGGTGAACGTGGGGACACGGCCCGCCGCTGGTGAGCGGCCGGGCGGCGAAGCGCGATCCGGCCGGTACTGGTCCAGCGCCGGTTGATACGGCGCCCGTTCAACCGACGCGCGCGCCGCGGTCGCGTCGCGGCCGGCTCGCCCAGCGTCGGGGAGTGGTGGGACGACCGCCGATGCCCACCGGGCGCTGCCCATGCCGCGGGCCGCTGCGCGCCGGACGGCCGCCGCCGTTGCGCTGGAGAATCGGCTGGGGACGGATGCTGCGGTCCGGCTCGAAGCCGGGGATCACCTGCTGGCGGATAGGCCCACCGAGCAGGCGCTCGATGTCGCGCAGGATCGGCCCCTCGTCGACGCAGACCAGGCTGACCGCGATGCCGCTGGAGCCGGCACGGCCGGTACGACCGATGCGGTGCACGTAGTCGGACGGCACCATCGGCAGCTCGTAGTTGACGACGTGCGGCAGCTCCTCGATGTCAAGGCCGCGGGCCGCGACCTCGGTCGCGACCAGCAGCAGGATGCGGCCGGCGCGGAAGTCGGCTAGGGCGCGGATGCGCTGTGGCTGGCTCTTGTTGCCGTGGATCGCCGACGCGGCGATGCCCTCGCGGTTGAGCTGCTCGACGAGCTTGTTGGCACCGTGCTTGGTGCGGGTGAATACGAGCGCCTGGTCGATCTCGCGGGTGCGGACCAGGTGCACCAGCAGCTCACGCTTGCGCTCGCGGTCGACGGGATGGATGACCTGCTCGATGAGGGCGACCGGCGTGTTGCGCGGCGTGACCTGGACCGATGCCGGGCGATCCAGCATGCCCTCCGCCAGCGAGCGGATCTCGTTCGAGAAGGTGGCGCTGAAGAGGAGGTTCTGACGCCGTGCGGGGAGCAGGCTGATCACCTGTCGGATGTCGCGGATGAAGCCCATGTCGAGCATCCGATCGGCCTCGTCGAGGACGAGGATCTCGACCGCGGCCAGGTCGATCGTGCCCTGCCGGGTGTGATCGAGCAGCCGGCCGGGGGTGGCGACCACGATCTCGACGCCGCGGCGCAGCGCCGCGTACTGGCCACCGAACCCGACACCGCCGTAGATGGCGGTTGAGCGAGTGCGGCCGGAGCCGTAGACGCGGATGCTCTCCTCGACCTGGATCGCCAGCTCACGGGTGGGTGCCAGGACCAGGGCGCGGATGCGGGGACGCTGCGCGGCATGGCCGTTCCGCGGTGCGGAGGCGGCCAGGCGCTGCAGCATCGGCAGCACGAACGCGGCGGTCTTTCCGGTGCCGGTCTGGGCGCCGGCGAGCAGGTCGCGGCCGGCGAGGACCAGCGGGATCGATTCGCGCTGGACGGGGGTGGGGTCGGTGTAGCCCTGCTGGGCGACGGCGCGCAGCAGGTCGGGCGTCAGCCCGAGCTGAGAGAAGGACAAGGAATATGCTCCTGAGGGGGCCCTCCCGCGCGAGCGGGGCCCGGTCAGGGCTGAGGTGACATCGGGATCGGGGCGGCGTGAAAGCCGCGGCGCAGACCGGAGCGCCAATCGAACACGTTTTCGAAATGGTACCACACCCTCAGGCGAGCTCGGCCAGGGCCTCCTCGAAGACCTGGAACGTGTCGTCGGAGAACAGCGTGAACCGCACGAGCTCGATCCCGGTCGATCCGCGCAGGTGGTCGGCCACCGAGTGCAGCGCGACGCGCGCGCCCTCGTCGGGCGGGTAGCCGTAGATCCCCATGCTGATGGCGGGGAAGGCGACGGTTCGCGCGCCCAGTTCGTCCGCCAGCGCCAGGCTGGACCGATACGCCCCGGCCAGCAGCCCGGCCTCACCGTGCCCGCCCCCGCGCCACACCGGCCCCACCGCATGGAGGACCCAGCGCGCCGGCAGGCCGTGGCCCTCGGTGGCGACGGCAGTCCCGGTCGGCGTGCCGTCCGGGTAG
>JAICQM010000109.1 GCA_025937875.1 Chloroflexota bacterium | reverse complement strand
GCCGTCGTCGACCAGCTCCCCGCGACCCCACAGCGCCGCGCCACGTGGTGGCCGGCGGGGAGAACGTCCACCATGAACAAGTTCGTGACGATCGGCCTCGCGGCCGCCGCCGTCCTCGTCCTCGTCTTCGTCGGGGCCCAGTTGATGGGATCGCGGAGGGGGCCTGGCGGACCCGGCGACGCGAGTCCCACCCCAACATCCACCGCGACCCCGACGGCGGCGCAGTCCGCGCCGCCGGTCTTGCCGGAGGCAGGCGTGCCCCAAGGTCCATACGTCGTCACCGGCGCTGATGACGCGGTGCAGGTCACGTTCGACGTCGCATCCGCCGGCTGGGTGCCGTTGCCTGAATTCGATGCCCTGACCAAGGACGATGATGGCCTGGACCCGCCGGAAAGCGTCGGCGTTGCGCTGCTCGCGTGGGCATGGCCGGCCGGGACCGGGATCAACGTGTACGGAGATCCCTGTCAGTGGCTCACGACCAGCCCGGAGGCACCCGCCATGACGCCCGACGAGATCGCGGCGGCATTCGCGGGCCAGGCGGAGACCAATGCGACGGCGTCGACGGACGTGACCGTGGACGGGTTTGCCGGCAAGGCGATCACGCTCCGCGTGCCGATCTCGTACGACCTGCCGAACGCGACCCGGGAGGAGAAGTTCGCCGCTTGTGACGAAGACGCGTTCGCGTTCTACGGGGTCGGAGGCGAAGCTGGACATGCACGGAATGCCCAGGGAGCCGGGCAGATCGACGAGCTGTGGATCCTGGACGTGAACGGCGCGATCGTGATTCTGGATGCGTCGTACAGCCCGGCGACGCCAGCGGCCCTCGTCGACGAGGTGAGGACCCTCGCCGAATCGGCGACCTTCGACGCGCCCTGATTCGTCGAGACCCGAGTCCATGCGCGGACGGCCCACCTGGGTCGCCCGCGCATGTTGCATCGCGATCCGTGCGCATTGCATTGCCGCGGACGCAAACAACGGTCAACGTGGCGCCGTAGAGCGCCGCTACCTGACCGATACCTGCGCCACGGCGCAAGGATTGGCCAACTTCACGCGGCAGACGGCTCGAAGTTGACGACTGTTTGTGGCACGCGCAAACGATGGGACCCGGCTACCATCCGCGGCATGTCCATGCAGACGCTCGTCGACGAGCTCCTCGCCGGCTGGTTCCGGCACTACCCGGTCCTGGCCACCGAGCTGGGCAACCACGACCACGACGCCGAGTGGCCGGACCTGTCGGCCCCGGGCCGCGCGGCACGCCTCGCATTCCTGGCCGAGGTGGAGGAGCGGGTCACCGCCCTCGACACCGCATCGCTGTCCCGTGACGAGCAGATCGACCGGCGAATCTTGCTCGAGAACGTCGAGGCGGCGCGCTTCGGCGAGGAGACGTTGCGCGAGGACACGTGGAGCCCGCTCAGCTACGTGTACCTGTTCGGCGGCGGCCTCTTCGGCCTCTTGTCGCGCGAGTTCGCGCCACTGCCGGACCGTTTGCGCAGTGTCGCCGGCCGCCTGCGCGGCCTGCCCGGGGCGCTGGACCAGGCCCGCCTGACGCTCGATGCCGGCGGGCCGCGCCCGGTCAGCAGCTTCCACACCGAGAAGGCGATCGCCACCATCGGTGGCGTGGCCGACCTCGCGCGTGCGGCGGCCACCGAGGCCGAGGGCCTTGGCGACGAGGCGCTCAGCGCCGAGGTCCGCGAGGCGGCCGATGCGGCGGTGGAGGCCGTCGAGGCGTTCCGCGACTGGTTGCGCGACGACCTGGCGCCGCGAGCGACCGGCGACTTCCGGCTCGGCCCCGAGCTCTACGCGCAGAAGTTCCGCCACGCCCTCAAGACCGACCTGACGCCGGACGAGCTGGAGCAGCGCGCCACATCGGCCTTCGCGCAGGTACGCGGCGAGATGGTGCGCCTGGCGCGCGAGCTGTGGCCGACCTGGATCGGTGACGAGCCGATGCCGGACGCGGAGCGCGACCTGGTCGCGCGCGTGCTCGACGCCATCGCGGCCGACCACCCGCAGGCGAGCGAGCTGCTCGACTTCTGCCGGGCCGAGAACGAGCGGATCGAGGCGTTCATCCGCGAGCGCGACCTCGTCGGTCTCGCCGACGAGCCGCTCAAGATCATCTGGACCCCGCCCTTCCTGCGCGCCTTCGGCGGCGCGATGCTCATCCCGCCCGGGCCGCTCGACAAGGGGCTCGACAGCTTCTTCGCGATCACGCCCCCGCCCGATGACTGGACCGATGAGCAGGTCGCCTCGATGCTGCGCGAGGACAACAGCCGCATGCTCCGGCTGCTCACCATCCATGAGGCGGTGCCGGGGCACTACCTCCAGCTGGCGTACTCCAATCGGACCGATTCGCTCGTGCGCGCCATCTTCCAGTCCGGCGTCTTCGCCGAGGGCTGGGCGGTGTACGTGACGCAGGTGATGATGGACGTCGGATACGGGGCCGAGGACCCGGCCCTCATGCTCGTCCACTGGAAGTTCTACCTGCGCGCGATCACCAACACGATGATGGATATCGGCATCCACGCCGGCGCGATGGACGAGGATGACGCCATGCGGCTCATGGTCGACGGCGGCTGGCAGGAACGCTCCGAGGCGACGGAGAAATGGTCACGGGCGCGACTGTCGTCGACGCAGCTGTGCGAGTACTTCCTGGGCGCCGTCGAGATGACCGAGCTGGAGGCCGAGGCGCGGCGTAGGGCCGCCGGCCAGGGCCGCGAGTTCGCCTACCGGCCGTTCCTGGAGTCGGTCCTCGCCCACGGGACGCCGTCGACGCCGGTGATCCGCGAGATCCTCTTCGGCGAGGCGGCCGTCTAGTTCCGTGCCGCCGCCACGGCGGAAGGAGCCGGCGAGGGGGAGGGGGCGGTGAGGACGGCGTCCGGACCCAGGATCAGCTCCAGCAGGGACGGCTTCCCGTCCTGCTCGGCGACGAGGGCGGCGGGCAGGTCGACCTCGGAGCGGTTGGCGAGGATGGCGAGGCTGACGCGCTGCTCGGGGAAGTAGAGAAGCAGCGAGGTCGTCCGCTTGAGCAGCCCGGAGTGACCGATGCCGACCTCCTCGCCGAACTCGAAGCGCCGTGTCCCGAGGCCGTAGTCGTCCTCGTTGAAGGCGGTCATTGCCGACAGCGTGCTGGCCCGCACCACCGAGCGGCCGCCGTACAGGGCCGCGCCCCAACGCGCGAGGTCGGCGGCGGTGGAACGCATGGCGCCCGACGTCCAGAACGAGGTGGCCCACGAGGGCTCCAGGAGCCGGGCATCGGCCCGTGAGCCGGCGAGCAGCCATGTCTCGCGCAGGTGGAGTGGTCCGGTGACGTCGCGCGCGATGACGTCCTCCGCCGGCCGCCCGGCGACCTTCTCCAGCAGCATGCCGGCGATGACGTAGTTCGTGTTCGAGTAGCCCCATCCGGTTCCGGGCGCGAACCACGGCGCGCCGAGCTTGCCGAGCACCTCGGCGTGACTGAAAACGTGCCCCGGGTCGCTGACCAGCGTCTCCTGCAGCGGGATCCACAGGTCGGCGATGCCGCTGGTGTGCGCCAGCAGGTCGCGAACGGTCGCGCCCCTGGCGACCGCCAGGTCGGGCAGGTGGTCGGTCACCTGGTCGTCGAGCGAGAGGCGGCCGCGTTCGACCTGGTGCAGGAGGGCGACGCTGACGAACGTCTTGGTGATGCTGCCGATGACGAATGGCGCATCGGCCTGCAACGGCGTCGCGCCATCGTCGCGGACGCCGGAGGCGCCGGCCCAGGCGACCCCGTCACCGCGCACGACGGCGAAGGTGAGTCCGTAGGCGTCGGCAACGTCGTGCGCATGGTCCAGGGCTGCCTGCAGCGCGCTCTGCTCGGTCCGCGCCGGCGCATGCGGCGCCGCGAGGAAGTGCTTCGCCACCCGGTTCGGGATGCGCCAGAAGGATGGGATCGGATCCACGTCACCGCGACCGCCGCGCAGGGGCGTCACGGCAAGGGCAGGTGATGCCAGGGCGGCGAAGAGGATCACCCCCCCGAGCAGCAGCCGTGCGGAGCGAGGCCAGACGGTGCGGAACATGAATTGCAGGCGATTCTGACCCATCGCCGATGGCGGTGGCAAGGGCCCGGTCGTACTTGCCAAATTCGACCAGTTTGTTAGCATTGCTAACCAATGACGCTCGCCACCCTGCCCCGGATGCTGCGCGCTGCGGTTCCGCCGCGGCTGCGCGTGCTCGCGCGCCCCGAACCAGCCTCGCCTCAACCGCCGGCGTCGGGCGGTGGGTTCCGCCGCGGCTTCGCGGCGATGTCGTACCGGAACTACCGGCTGTACTTCGTCGGCCAGGTGATCAGCCTCGTCGGAACGTGGATGCAGTCGGTGAGCCTGCCGTGGCTCGTCCTCCTGCTGGGCGGCTCGCCACTGGAGCTGGGGACCGTGCTGGCCCTCCAGTTCGCGCCGGCCACGTTCCTGGCCCCGCTGGGCGGCGTGCTGGCGGATCGGATCGACAAGCGCAAGGTGCTCATCGTCGCGCAGGCAGGAGCGATGCTGGAGGCCGGCCTGCTCTTCGGGCTGACCTTCGCCGGCGTGATCGAGATCTGGCAGATCATGGCGCTCGCCGTCTTCCGGGGCATGGTCAGCGCGGTCGAGATGCCCGTTCGCCAATCGTTCGCGGCCGAGCTCGTTCCGCCCGCGGACCTGGTCAACGCGATCGCCCTCAACTCGGCGTCGTTCAACGCCGCACGCGTGGTCGGGCCGGCCGTGGCCGGCGTCACGCTCGCGCTGTGGGGCCCCGCGTTCAACTTCGGCCTCAACGCGGTCAGCTTCCTGGCCGTGCTCGCCGGCCTGTGGATGATCGTTCCCTCGCAGCTGTACCGGCAGGTGCGGCCGGATCGGTTCGCATCGGTCCGAGCCAGCCTGTCGGAGGGATTCGGCTATGCGCGCCGCACGCCCGCGGTGCTGTGGCCGCTCGTGCTGCTGGGAGGCATGGCGGCGCTGGCCATGAACTTCCAGACCCTGCTGCCGCTCTACGCCCGCAACACGCTGGGCCTCGGCGCCGACGGCTATGGTGTCCTGTACGCCGCGATGGGCGTCGGCTCGCTCATCGGCTCGCTCTCGCTCGCGTTCATGGGCAGTCACCGACCGATGCTGCGACTGATCCTGGCCGGGGGTGCGGTCTTCGTCGTGGCCGAAGTGCTGCTCGGGTTCACGCGCAGCGCCCTGCCCGCCTACGCGGTGATCATGGTGGTGGGCTTCGCCTCGATGCTGATGGTCAACACGATCAACGTCACCATCCAGAACACCGTCACCGACGCGCTGCGCGGACGCGTCATGAGCCTGTACGTGATGGTGTTCGCCGGGAGCGCGCCCATCGGTGGCTTCTTCGCCGGCGCAATCGCCGAGGTGTGGGATGCGCCGGCGGCCTTCATCCTCGGGGGGACGCTGGGTGCCGGCGTCCTGGCCCTCGTCTCCTGGCAGCTGCTGGGTCACAACGCCGCGCGCCACGCCGCCCGCGCCGCAGAGGCACGGGCATCGCTGCCGGAGGCCGACGAGCCCCACCCACCGGCCGCCGCCGGCGCCTGAGGACGGCGTTCCGGATGAGCCGAGGCCGCGCCACCCTTGACCGCGGCTTCAGCGCGCTGGCGATCCGGAACTACCGCATCTACTGGTTCGGCCAGGGCATCAGCCGCACCGGTACGTGGATGCAGCAGGTCTCGCTGCCCTGGCTCGTGCTGGCGCTGGGCGGATCTCCGCTCCAGCTTGGCATCGTGGCGGCCCTCGAGTTCGCTCCGGCGACGGTGCTGGCGCCGTTCGGCGGCGTGCTCGCCGACCGTGTCGACAAGCGTCGTGCCCTGATGATCACCCAGGTCGCGGCCGCGGTGCAGGTCGTCGCACTGGTCATCCTCCTCGCCGCCGGACTCCTCAGCATCCCGCTGGTGATGCTCCTCTCGCTCCTGCTGGGCATCGTCAACGCCGCCGACATGCCGCTCCGTCAGTCGGTGGCCGCCGAGCTGGTGCCGCGCCACCTGCTGGCCAACGCGATCGCCCTCAACTCGATGGCCTTCAACACCGCGCGTGTCATCGGCCCGGCGGTGGCCGGCGTGACGATCGCCATCGGGGCCGCGGCGTTCGGCTCCAACCTCGCCGGGATCGGCTTCAACTTCGGCATCAACGCGCTCAGCTACACCGCCGCGCTCGTGAGCCTGCTGCTGATCGACGCCGACGCGTTCCGGCAGCCACCGCCCCCCGAGGTGCGCCCGCGCGTCCTGACCAGCCTCGGGGAGGGGATCGCGTACGCGGTACGCACGCCGCTCGTCCTGTGGTCGCTGGTCCTCCTCGCCGGGGTCGCGACGTTCGGGCTCAACTTCCGCGTCCTGCTGCCGCTGTTCGCCCAGGACGAGCTGGGCCTCGATGCCGGGGGCTACGGCGCTCTCTACGCCGCGATGGGGCTGGGCGCCCTGTGCGGGGCCGTGTTCCTGGCCTTCCTCCACGAGCGACGCGTGCTGCCCTTCATGCTCATCGGCGGTGGCGCCTTCGTGGGCGCCGAGCTGCTGCTCGCCGGGTCGAGCGGGTTGCTGGCAGCGGTGCCGCTGGTGTTCGCCGCCGGCCTGGCCTCGATGCTGATGATCAATACGGTCAACGCCACGGTCCAATCGAACGTCAGCGACGAGCTGCGCGGGCGGGTCATGGCGCTGTACGTGACCGTCTTCGCCG
>JAICQM010000115.1 GCA_025937875.1 Chloroflexota bacterium | reverse complement strand
TCGGCATCGTGCTCGCCACCCTCCTGGGAGTCGTCCTGGGCGTGGCCCGCCTGTCGCCCAACTGGCTCCTGTCGCGGGTGGCTGCCGGGTATGTCGAGATCATCCGCAACACGCCGCTCCTGCTGCAGCTGTTCGTCGTCTACTTCGTGGTGCTGGTCCAGCTGCCGCCGGTGCAGGAGAGCATCTCGGTCGCGGATGCCGTGTTCCTCAATCAGCGCGGACTGTTCGTGCCGTCGCCCCTGCTGTCCGCGACGTTCGTGCCCTGGCTCGCGATCGTCGTCGCTTCGATTTTCCTGGCGTTGGTCGCGCGGGCCATGGGCTCACGACGCGAGGTCGATGACCGTCGCGGCTTCGCCACCCGGCACCGAAGGCTGCTGGGCACCGCGGGCGTGGTGGTCGCGGCCGTTGTCGCCTGGGCCCTGCTGCCGGAGGCACCGCTTCGGTTCGACCTGCCGGTCGCGGGTCGCTTCAACTTCACCGGCGGCCTTGCCCTCTCCACCGCCTTCACTGCCATCGTGGCTGGCCTCGTCCTCTACACCGCGGCGTTCATCGCCGAGGTCGTTCGCGGCGGAATCCAGGCAGTCCGGCGCGGGCAGGTCGAGGCGGCGCAGGCGCTGGGCCTATCGGATGGCGACACCCTGCGCCTGGTGGTCTTCCCGCAGGCCCTGCGGATCATCGTTCCGCCACTCACCAGCCAGTATCTGAACCTGGCCAAGAACTCGAGCCTGGCGATTGCGGTGGGCTACCCGGACCTGTTCAAGGTGGGCACCACCATGGCCAACCAGACCGGGCAGCCGATCTCGGTCATCGCGCTGGTGATGGGCACCTACCTTGCCATGAGCCTCGCGACCTCGGGGCTGATGAACATCTACAACCGGCGCGTGCAGGTGCTGGAGCGCTAGGGGCCGATGACCGCCGACGTCCTCGCCCCGCCCTCCACCAGCGTCGACCCGGTGACCTGGCTGCGCAGGAACCTGTTCTCGAGCGTCATCAGCTCCGTGGTGACGCTGCTCGTCGCGGCGCTGCTGGTCTGGGTAGCCATCACCGTAGGCCGGTGGGCGGTGGAGGAGGCGCGCTGGGACGTCGTGACCCGCAACCTGCGTCTCTTCCTGATCGGCCAGTATCCCGCCGACCAGGCATGGAGGCTGTGGGGGAGCCTCCTGCTGCTTTCCGTCCTGGCCGGCGTGTCGGCGGGTACCTTCGGTCACACGATCCGGGTCCTGGCGGTATCGATCTCCGCCATCCAGGCACTGCTGGCGGCCGCGATGGCGGTTTCCCCGGTCGGACCGCTGATCACCATCGGCATGCTCGCCAACGCCGCACTGGTCTGGGCGGGGATGGTGGTCGGCTACCGGGGCTCCATCCCGCGCCGGGCGATCGTCGCCGCCTGGCTGATCTCGATCGTCGTCATCTTCCTGCTCATCAGCGGGGCTGCGACGCCGATCCCCGACGTGAGCTCCAATGTCTGGGGCGGCCTGCTGCTCACGATCCTGCTCGCCGTGGTTGGCATCATTCTGTCCTTCCCGCTCGGCGTGCTGCTGGCCCTCGGTCGCCGCAGCTCGCTGCCGGCCGTGCGCCTCGTCAGCACCGCCTATATCGAGCTCATCCGGGGCGTGCCACTGGTGACGATCCTGTTCATGGCCGACATCATGCTGCCGTTCTTCCTGCCCGGCGAGGTCCGCATCGACCGCGTCATGCGGGCCATGGGCGGCATCACGCTCTTCTCGGCGGCGTACGTTGCGGAGAACGTGCGCGGCGGGCTGCAGGCGATCCCCACCGGTCAGATCGAGGCGGCCGACGCGCTCGGGTTGCGCGGATGGCAGACGAACCTCTACATCGTCCTGCCACAGGCGCTGCGCTCGGTGATCCCGGCAAACGTCGGCCTCTTCATCAGCCTCCTGAAGGACACCACCCTGGTGGCCATCATCGGCCTGGCGGAGCTCCTGGGCATCGGCCAGTCCATCCTGGCCCAGCCCGATTCGTTGGGCGCCCACCTGGAGGTCTTCGCCTTCGTGGGCGTCATCTTCTTCGTCCTGTGCTACGCAATGTCGCAGGCCAGCTACCGGCTCGAGCGGCAGCTCGGAGTCGGGACGAGATGAGTACCCTTGATACAGAGCGAGGTACATCGATGACCGAGTCCGCCGGCCCGACCGACATCATCGTCGCGCGCGATGTGCACAAGTGGTTCGGCCAGCTGCACGTGCTGCGCGGCATCGACCTCAGCGTCGCGGCGGGCGAGGTGGTGGTGATCTTCGGTGCATCCGGCTCCGGCAAGTCGACGTTCATCCGCACGATCAACCGGCTCGAGGAGCACCAGCGAGGACAGATCATCGTCGACGGCATCGAGCTCACCAACGACGTGCGGAACATCGCAGCCATCCGAAGCGAGATCGGGATGGTCTTCCAATCCTTCAACCTGTTCCCGCACCTGACCGTGCTCCAGAACATCTCGCTGGCGCCGATGCGCGTACGGAAGTGGAGCCGCAGCCGGGCCGAGACGGTGGGCATGCAGCTGCTCGAGCGGGTCGGCATCCCCGAGCAGGCGCTGAAGTTCCCCGGCCAGCTCTCCGGCGGTCAGCAGCAGCGCGTGGCCATCGCCCGGGCGCTGGCCATGCAGCCCAAGATCATGCTCTTCGACGAGCCGACGTCGGCCCTCGACCCGGAGATGATCAGCGAGGTGCTCGACGTCATGAAGGGCCTGGCCGGCGAGACCGGCATGACGATGCTGGTCGTGACCCACGAGATGGGCTTCGCGCGGGCGGTAGCCAACCGGATGGTCTTCTTCGACGAGGGCCAGATCGTCGAGATAGGGCCGCCCCGCCAGATCTTCGAGGACCCGCAGCACCAGCGGACGAAGCGCTTCCTGTCGCAGATCCTCCACTGACCCGGGCTCGGCCCGGATGCCCGGCCAAAGGCAGTTGAATCTGGGCAAACCTCAGACGCAGGTTTGACGCGGCGCCGGCGCGGCGCCTAGCGTGGCTGGCGCCCACTGCCCGCCCCTCCCTGGAGGATGCCCGCCGCCGCGTGACGACCGCGCCCCCTGCCGCACCCGATCCGACCCGGATCGTGGTCGTTGGCGCCAGCTACCGGGACAGCTCGACCGATGCCCGTCAGGGCGCGCTGGCGCGACTGCCAGACCTGTTCGATCGGCTCGACGAGCGAATCGTCCTGAACACCTGCCATCGCGTCGAGGTGATCGGCGTGGGCCACGTCGCCGGCGTGGCGTCAGGGCCACTGCGCGTACGACGCGGCCGGGACGCGGTGGAGCGCGTGTTGACCGTCGTTGCGGGCCTCGATTCGGCGATCGTGGCGGAGGAGCAGCTGCTGGCGCAGGTCCGCGAGGCCTACCGCACGGCGCAGGCGAACGACGAGACCGGACCGATCCTCAACGAGCTCATGCGGCGTGCCCTCCACGTCGGGCGGCGCGCGCGCTCGATGACGGGGCCGAGCGTCGACCGCTCCCTGGCCGATCGAGCCCTGGCCGCGATCGGAGCCCCGGCCACCGCGCTGCTCGTCGGCTCGGGGGCGATGGCCGAGCAGCTGGCCGCGGGCCTGCGACGCCGCCGCACGCGGCTCACGATCGCGTCGCGCACGCCGGAGCGTGCGACGGCGCTCGCTGCCCGCCTCGGGGCCCAGGCCGTTGCATGGGACGAGCTCCTGCTCGACGGCCACTGGGACCTCGTCGCCTTCGCGACCCGGGTCAGCGATCCGCTGCTGAGCACCGAGCGCGCGGACGCGCTGCACCCGGCAGCGGTGATCGACCTGTGCGCGCCCGCCGCGGTTGCGCCCGATGCGCGACCGCGCCTAGGCCCGCGACTCATCGACCTCGACACGCTGGGCGCGGCACCAGCCTCGACACTCTCCGCGCGCTCGCGGCGACGCCTCGAGGCGCTCATCGCCGAGGAAGCGGACCGCTACCTGGCTTGGCTTGCCGAGCTACCTGCATTCGACGCGGTTTCGCGGCTCCATGCCCGCGCGGCGGAGCTGCGCGATCGGTACCTCGGCCGCCTGCGCCAGAGCGATCGGTTCGACGAGGCGCAGCTGGCGGTGGTCGACCGCATGACGGCCCAGCTCGTCGGGGAGCTGCTGCACGAGCCAACGCTGCGGCTTCGGGCCGGGGAGCGGCCGTGACGACGCTTCGGCTCGGCACGCGCGGATCGCGCCTCGCCCTGGCCCAGGCGGCCATCGCCGCCAACGCCCTGCGCGCGGCGGGTGCCGCCGAGGCGGTGGAGATCGTCCCGCTCCGCACGCGCGGGGACGAGATCAGCCGCCGGCGCCCCGGTGCGGGCTGGGTCGCCAGCGATGGGCAGTTCACCTCCGACCTCGAGCGGCGCCTGGCCGGCGGCGAGATCGATGCGGTGGTGCACTCGTACAAGGACCTGCCGACGGCGACCGATCCCTGGCTCGTCGTCGCCGCGGTGCTCGAACGAGGCGATCCAGCCGACTGCCTCATCACCGTCAGTGGCGATGGGATCGCCGCCCTGCCCTTCGGCGCCCGCATCGGGACCAGCAGCGCGCGCCGCGCGGCCCAGCTCGCCGCCCTGCGCCCCGACCTCATCGCCGTCCCGCTGCGCGGCAACGTCGAGTCGCGGATCGAGCGGGTCCGGGCCGGCGACCTCGACGCGGTGCTCCTCGCGGCGGCGGGGCTCGAACGGCTGGGCATCGACGTCTCCGCCGGCGCGAGACTGCCCCTCGACAGCGTTCTGCCCGCCCCGGCGCAGGCGGCGCTGGCGATCCAGGTCCGCCGCGACGACGCGTCCGTGCTGGCGTGCGTGCAGGGCGTCGACCACGCCCCCACCCGAGTCGCCGTCGAGGCCGAGCGCAGCCTGCTGCGTGCCATCGGCGGTGGCTGCCTCGCCCCGCTCGGCGCCCTCGGGGAGGTCAGCGGCGACCAGCTGCGCCTGCGTGCCGCGTTCGAGGACGCCGACGGCACGCTGCGACGGGCCGAGTCACACGGCACCGACCACGCCGCCGTGATCGAGGCGGTCGCCGGCGCCCTCCGCGCCGAGGCCGTGCCGGCGTGATGCGCCCGCGGTTCCTGGTCACCCGGCCCGCCGGCCAGGCAGCCGCGCTGGTCGACGCGCTGGCGGAGCGCGGGATCGATGCGACTGCCGTACCGACCGTTGCCATCCAGCCTGCCGACCCGGCCACGCTGGCGGCGGCAATGGCCGACGCCGGGTGGGACTGGGTCGTGGTCACCAGCGCCAACGGCGTTGCGCCCATCGCGGCTGCCGTGCGGGAGGTGCCACTTCCCGGCACCACGCGGCTGGCGGCGGTCGGCGCTCCCACCGCGGCTGCCCTGCGTGCCGCTGGCCTCCGCGTCGATCACGTCCCCGAAGCATTTCGCACCCTGGCCATCGCCGCCGGACTGGGTCCGCTGCAGGGCCGCCGGGTCCTCCTGGCCCGTGCCGGCGCCGCCACGCCCGAGCTGCGCGACGCCCTGCTGGCCCGGGGCGCGATCGTCGGCGAGATGGTCGCCTACCACACCCTCGAGGCGCCACAGGGGTCGCGCGAGCCGCTGCGCGCCGCCGTGGGCGCAGGCCTGGACGGCGTCACGTTCACCTCCGGCTCCACCGTACGCGGCCTCGTCGCGCTGCTCGCCCCCGACGAGCTCGCCGTCGCCCGTCGCGCCGTCACTGCCTGCATCGGTCCGGTGACCGCCGCCACTGCCGCCCGGCACGGCTTCGAGCCCCGAATCGTCGCGCAGCCCCATACCGCGCCCGCCCTCGCCACGGCCATCGCCGCCCATCTGTACCTGGAGATCCACGCATGACCCTCGACGCCCCGCCGCGCGCCACCCTGCCGGACTTCCACCGCGGCCGCCGCCTGCGTCGTACGCCGGCGCTGCGGGCCCTGGTGAGCGAGACGCGCCTCCATCCGCAGATGCTGGTTGCGCCGCTCTTCGTCCAACCCGGTCACGGGCGGCGCGACGCGATCGCCTCGATGCCCGGCCAGCATCGGTACAGCGTGGACCAGCTCGTGCGCGAGGCGGACGGACTGCTCGCACGCGGCGTGCGGTCCGTCCTCCTGTTTGGACTGCCGGAGGCGAAGGATTACGAGGGAAGCGGCGCCTGGGATGGCGACGGGATCGTGCAGCGCGCCATCCGCGCCCTGCGCGACGCCCACGGCGGCGACCTGGCGATCCTCGCCGACGTCTGCCTGTGCGAGTACACCAGCCATGGCCACTGCGGCTTGCTGACCGATGCCGGGGCCGTCGACAACGACGCGACGCTCGAGCGCCTGGCTTGCACCGCCACCTCGCTGGCCGTGGCGGGTGCCGATGTCGTCGCCCCCAGCGCGATGATGGATGGCCAGGTGGCCGCCATCCGAGCCGCGCTCCCCGACATGCCGATTCTGGCCTACGCCGCCAAGCACGCCTCCGCCTTCTACGGCCCGTTCCGTGATGCGGCGGACAGCGCACCGGCCTTCGGCGACCGGCGCAGCTACCAGATGGACCCGGCCAACGCCCGT
>JAICQM010000158.1 GCA_025937875.1 Chloroflexota bacterium | reverse complement strand
TTGAAGAGAACCTGGCCGCCATTCGCTTCGGCTACGAGCTCACGCCGGAGACGATCGCCTCGTACGCCGCCGCCGCGCCCCCGTCGCGCTTCGAGATGAAGGACGCGGCGACGGCGCCGGGTGGCCACACGCACGGTGCGAGCGTGGGGATGGGTTCGGTCGTGGAAGCCGGCGAGAGCGGCTGATGGCCGTCCCCGACCTGAGCGGCGAGCTGGCGCGGCGCGCGCCGAAGGTGCTGCTCCACGACCACCTCGACGGCGGCCTGCGCCCGCGAACGGTGCTCGAGCTGGCGGGCGAGATCGGCTATCGCGACCTGCCGACGACCGACCCTGACGAGCTCGCCGGCTGGTTCACGCGCGGCGCCGACCGCAAGTCGCTTGAACTGTACCTGGAGGGGTTCCGGCACACGGTGGCGGTCCTTCAGACGCGCGACGCAATCGAGCGCGTGGCGGCCGAGTGCGCCGAGGACCTGGCGGCCGACGGCGTCGTCTATGCCGAGGTCCGCATGGCGCCCGAGCTCCTGACCGATGGCGGCCTGACCCTCGACGAGGTCACGACCGCCATGCTCGACGGCTTCCGGCGCGGGACGGCGGACAGGCCGATCACGATCGGGCTCATCATCACCGCCATGCGCCAGGCGGCGCGCTCGGTCGAGATCGCGGAGCTGGCGGTGCGACACCGCGACGCGGGCGTGGTCGGCTTCGATATCGCCGGCCCCGAGGCGGGATATCCGCCGACGCGCCACCTCGATGCATTCCACCTCATCGCCCGCGAGAACTTCCATTTCACCATTCATGCCGGCGAGGGATTCGGCCTGCCGAGCATCTGGGAGGCCCTGCAGTGGTGCGGCGCCGAGCGGCTCGGGCATGGCGTCCGCATCGTGGACGACATCACCACCCGACCCGACGGCCGCGTCACGCTGGGACGGCTGGCGAGCTATGTCCGCGACCGGCGCGTGCCGCTCGAGATGTGCCCCACCAGCAACGTGCACACCGGCGCGGCCACCTCGGTCGAGGAGCACCCCATCGACCTGCTGCGGCGCCTCAGGTTCCGCGTCACGGTCAACACCGACAACCGGCTCATGAGCGGCATCTCGCTGTCGAGCGAGTTCGCGACGCTGGGACGCGCGTTCGGCATTGGCCTGGACGAGATGGAGTGGCTGACGCTGAACGCCATGAAGTCCGCGTTCTGGCCGTTCGACGGCCGCCTGCGGATCATCAACGAGCAGATCAAGCCCGGGTACGCCTCGCTGCGCGCGGCCCGGGCGGCGGCGGAGCTGGCGACCGGCTAGCCCGCGCGGTCGGCGGCCTCACCGCCCCAGCCGATGGCCGCATCCGTCCGCGGCGTCTCGGAGCGGACGAGCGGGCGCACCAGGAGGACGAGCGCAGCGAGGGCGGGGACGGTGTTCAGGCCGACGGAGGTGGCGGCGAACGAGAGGAAGCTCTCGTCGCTGAAGGCGACGCCGAATGCCTGCAGCGTCGACGCGAACGAGGCGAGGCTGAAGACGACCACCGCCGCCGCCAGGGCCACGCCCAGCACGGCGCCCCACGCCCGGCGCCGCAGCGTGCCGGCGATCGCGAACCCGACGGCCACCACGAACGCGGCCTCGGCCGCGACGTAGGCCTGTGGTCCCTCCAGCCCCGGCACCGTGCCGATGCCCGCCGAGCTTGACCAGAAGCCGCTGAGCAGGCCAGGCAGATACACCAGCCGCTCCCACCCGAACAGGGCGAGGATCGTGGCGCCGGCGACGTGCTCGGGTGGCAGGCCGGGTCGGATGTCGCGGCGGTTGGTCCCCGCCCAGGCTCCCACCGCGAGGGCCAGCAGGACCGCGCCGGCCCAGACGTACATCGGCCATTGCTCCTGGGGCATCGACGGGCCTCACTCCGGCTGTGGATGGCGAGCATGCACCCGCGCCATTCCCGGGGTCAATCCGGGAGGGCCGTCGATGGACCGATACGGCGTGTGGTGCGACGAACTGGCCAAGCGGCATGCCGCGAAGCGCCGCCGGCACTCGACATTCCTCGTCGAGCGCGGGACACTGACACCCTCACAGCCGACCCGGCCCCGCCGGGATTGCCCTCGCGGCCGAGCCGGCTATCGGACGCTGGAGGTGGCCATGACCGCATTCATCATCGAGGCCGAGAACCGTCCCGGCGAGATCGCCGGCATCAGCGAGGCGCTCGGCGAGCAGGGGATCAACATCACCGCCATCGGCAGCATCGCGTGGGGCGAGCGGGGAGCGATCGGCCTCATGACCTCCGACCCGGAGGGCGCCCGCGATGCGTTCGACCGAGCCGGCCTGAGCTACCGCGAGGTCGAGACGGTCGAGTTCCGGCTCGAGGACCGTCCCGGGACGCTGGCCGAGGCCAGCCGTCGGCTCGCCAACGCCGGGGTCAACGTCGAGTTCCTGGTGCCGACCCACCACGACGGTGGGCAGGTCACGCTCCAGGCCGGCGTCGACAACGCGATGGCCGCGCGGCAGGCACTCGGACCGGCGGCGGCGATCCTCGCCTGATCGCGAGCGTCAGGAGACGGCGAGCGTCCCGACGAAGGCCGGCAGCGCGGCGGCCAGGTCTGCCGCCTCGGCCGGGGTGAGGCCGCGCAGCGGCCGTCGCAGGTCAGGCCCGATCCCGACGCCGCGCATGCCCAGCGCTTCCTTGGCGGCCGCGATGAACTGGCCGCTGGCCTCCATGGCCGCTCGCAGCTCGCGCAGCGTCACTTCGGCCGCGGGCGACGGGTCGTCGAGGGCGGCGCGCACGACGTCCGGGAACGCGGCGGCCATGCCGGAGACTGATCCGATCGCCCCGGCGGCCATGCCGGCCGGGATGAGCGGCTCATTCCCGATGAGCACCGGCAGGCCGGTCGCCAGGTAGGGCGCCACGCGATCGAACGGCGACTCGCTGACCTTCAGCCCGGCCAGATTGTCGACGCCGGCGCGGATGCGCTCGATGACGGGCACCGGCAGCGGGTAGCCGGAGCGAGCGGCGAAGGCGTAGCAGTAGAAGGGAAGGGGAGCGCAGGCCCGCGCCGCGGCCACGAAATGGGCCGTCAGGGCGTCGTCGTCGAGCGCGAAATAGGGCGGAGCGATGACCGCCACCGCATCTGCCCCGGCCTGCGCCGCGTGCGATGCCAGGGCCACCGTGTCGGACGTGGTCTGCGCGCCGGCGTGCACGAAGAGCTGGCCGTCCAGCGCGGCGCGCCAGGCTTCGGTCGTGGCCCGGCGCTCGTCGAGCGAGAGCAGCACGCCCTCCCCGGTGGTGCCGGCCACGAACGCGCCGTCGGCGCCGTTGGCCGTCAGCCAGGCCGCGTAGGCAGGTACGGCATGGAGGTCGAGGCGTGTCCCGCCATCGGTCAGGGGCGTCACGGCGGCGGGGATGAGGAGGGGTCGAGTCATGGAGACGATCCTAGCGCCATGGAGGCTGGTGCACGCTCGGCGGGAGCATCGGTGTAGACTCGGATGACCTACCTGCAGCCCCACGAGGAGTTCGAGGGAGGCTCATGACCTACGTCATCACCGAGCCGTGCATCGGCGTCAAGGACGCGAGCTGCGTCGACGTCTGCCCGGTGGACTGCATCCACGCCACCGACGACGATCCGATGTTCTTCATCGATCCGGACGAGTGCATCGACTGCGGCGCCTGCGAGCCGGAATGCCCGGTCACCGCGATCTTCGCCGAGGACGCGGTCCCCGATGACCAGGTGAAGTACATCCAGATCAACGCCGACTACTTCAAGAGCGCGTAGACCGATCTCGATGGTCCGCCTCATCGCCATGTTCCGCCAGCCTCCCGATCCTGGGGCGTTCGACGCGCACTACCGCGACGTCCACACCCCGCTCGTGAAGGCGTATCCCGGCCTCGTCGACCTCAAGGTCACCCGGCTGCAGAGCCCCGGACCGCGCGAGCCGGTGTTCTACCTCATGGCCGAGATGTCGTTCGCGTCGCGCGCCGATCTCGACGCCGCGCTCGCCTCGGAGCCCGGGAAGGAGAGCGGGCGCGACCTGCGCGTCCTCGCGCCGGCCGGCGTCGACCTCGTCGTCGCCGATGACGACGATGCCGTCCGTGGCTGAGCCCGAGGCGCCAGTCCCGCTCGACCCGGCGGCGCTCGGCTTCGACCGGATCCGCTACGAAAAGGACCCCGAGACCGGGGTCGCCACCGTCACCATCGATCGCCCCGACGTCCTCAACGCCTTCGACTTCCGGACCCTCCGCGAGCTCGGGCGCGCCTTCGAGGATGCCGCGTGGGACGACACGGTCGCGGTGGTGGTCGTGACCGGCGCCGGTGAACGGGCGTTCTGCACCGGGGCCGACCTCGACGAGCAGGCGACCTTCGGCGCCACCAGCGGCCAGTACTGGCGCTGGATGGGCGCCTTCATCGAGATGCACGACCGGCTGCGGACCATCGGCAAGCCGACCATCGCGCGCATCAACGGCATCTGCGTCGGCGGCGGCCAGGAGCTGCAGCTGGCCTGCGACCTCTCGGTCATCGTCGACGACGCCTACATCCGCCACGTGGGGCCGGAGCACGGGTCGGTGCCGGCCGGCGGCGCCAC
>JAICQM010000043.1 GCA_025937875.1 Chloroflexota bacterium | reverse complement strand
CCTGTCCGGGTCCGCGACGCGCTGAAGTACTCGATGAACATCCCGGTCGCCAAGGCGCAGCAGATGATCGGCACCGAGCACGTCGTGGCGCAGGCCGAGCGCCTGGGGCTGGAGTGGGATCCGGGCCAGGATCCCAACGTCCCGTCGCTGACGCTCGGCACGATCGGCATTCACCAGATCGACCTGGCCGCGGCCTACGGTGCCATGGCCAACGGCGGCGTGCACCACCAGCCGTACCTCATCGAGCGCATCGAGAACCGCAGCGGGACCGTGGTCTACGACCACGCGACCGACGCGCCGGACCCGGTGCAGGCGCTGTCGGCTCAGTCCGCCTACCTCGTCACCGACATCCTGGCCGATAACACCGACCCGGCCACCAACTCGGTGTGGGGCGAGCGCTTCCAGCTGATCGCTGCCGACGGCACCCGGCGCCCGGCGACCCTCAAGACCGGCACCACCAACGACTTCCGCGATCTCCAGGCCTTCGGCTACCTGGCGCCCGACGCCGACCCGTCCGTGACCGATGGCGCCGTCGTGACCGGCGTCTGGGTCGGCAACAGCGACTTCACCGCCATCGAGGATGTCTTCGCGGCCGACGGCCCGACGTTCATCTGGCACGACTACATGGCCGAGGTCGCGGCCCTCAACGAGCTTCCGGTGCGCGACTTCCCGCGCCCTGACGGCATCGTCGAGGCCGATGTCGACACCATCTCCGGCCAGCTCCCCGGCGAGTTCACAACGGCCACGATCCGCGACGTCTTTGCCGCCGGGAACAGCCCGAGCCAGCAGGACCAGCTGCACCGCGAGCTGCGGATCGAGGCGGAGACCGGAAAGATCTGGCAGGAGGGCTGCGGCGACTTCGAGACCGTGGCACCATCCGGCTCTCCGGACCCGAGCGCCTCCCCGCCGGCGCCGGAAGCCCGCGAGGAGGTCTTCCTGGACCTGTCGAGCGTCGAGGAGTCCCAGCCCACCTGGCTGGCGTCAAACCGGGCCTGGATCGAGCGCTATCGGGGCAACGAGGACGAGATCGACCGGCGTCCGCTGCCGGCCCTCGGCACGCCCCTGGCGCCCTCCGAGGAGTGCACGCCGGGCGAGGTCCCGACCTCGACCCCGACCCCCACCCCGTCTCCGACGCCATCGCCGACGCCCACCCCCTCGCCGACGCCCGTCGTGACCCCGCCGCCGGAGACGCCGACCCCCGCCCCGCCAACCCCGACCCCGTCGCCGACGCCGGCCCCGCCGCCCGGCTAGAGCGAGACGACCGTCGCTCCGTCGCCACCTTCGTCGCGGCGGCCGGACCGGGAGCCGGTGACGCGTGAATGCTCGGCGAGGCGCTCGCGGATGCTGCGGCGGAGCGCCCCGGTTCCGGCGCCGTGGATGATGCGCACCTCGTCGAGGCCGGCCAGCAACGCCTCGTCGAGGTAGGCGTCCAGCTGCTCCAGCGCCGCCTCCACGCGCTCGCCCCGAAGGTCGAGCTGCGGTGCGACTCGCGCCGCGGCCCGCCGGCGCAGCTCGTCGGCCTCGAGGTCGGGCGGCGCGGGGCCGCTGATGGGTTCCGGCAGGATCTCGACGTCCTCGGCCGGCACCACGACCCGCATTCCCTCCGTCTCGAGCGTGACGCGCCCGGTCCGGCCGCTGACCTCGGCGATCCTCCCCTGCGAGCCGAGGGTCCGGCTGCGCCCCCACAGGCCGACGCGCGGCTGGGGCGACGCATCGGTCCGTGCGTCCGGCTCGGGGGCGGCCGCCTCCACGTCGTCGCGCGCGCGTTCCGTCCGACGGGTGAGCTCGTCGAATGCCTCGGCTGCTGGCGCGCGCCGGCCGCGAGCCAGGTTCCGCTGCCGGGTGACCTCGCGGCGCACCTCGGCCACCTCGCGCTCGGCGCGGGCCACCAGGTCGTCGGCGGCGCGACGGGCTTCGGCGAGCATCTCGGCCGCCTCCTGGCGCGCCCGGGAGACGCCGCTCACGGCCCGTTCGCGCTCGGCGGCAGCGGCCGCCTCGGCGGCACGCGCCCGCTCGAGCGCCTCGGTGCGCTGCGCCTCCGCCTCCTCGATGCGGGCCAACGTGGCCTCCATGCTGGCCGCCTCCGCCGAGACGCGGCTGCGCGCATCGTCCAGGATCGGCTCCGGAAGGCCCAGCCGCCGGGCGATGGCGAAGGCCTGGCTCTTCCCGGGCAGCCCGATGGTCAGCCGGTAGGTGGGCCGCAGGGTGCGCACGTCGAACTCGACGGCCGCGTTGGTGACGCCGGGATGCGTCTGGGCGAACGTCTTGAGCTCGGCGTAGTGCGTCGTCGCCACGACCCAGGCGCCGCGGTCCAGCAGGTGCGCCACCACCGCCATGGCCAGCGCCGAGCCCTCGGCCGGATCGGTCCCGGCGCCGACCTCGTCGAGCAGCACCAGTGCGCCGTCATCGGCCGCCTCGACGAAGCGCACCACGTTGCGCAGGTGGCTCGAGAACGTCGAGAGAGACTGGGCAATGCTCTGCTCGTCGCCGATATCGGCCATCACGCGCCGGTAGACAGGCAGGCGTGCGCCGACCGCGGCCGGCACCCGCAGGCCGGCCTGGTGCATGAGGACCAGCAGCCCCAGGGTCTTGAGGCTGACGGTCTTGCCACCCGTGTTGGGCCCGGTGACCACGATCGCGCGGTACCCGAAGCGGTCGCCGAGGCGCAGGTCGATGGGCACGGCGGCGGCACCCAGCAGCGGATGGCGTGCCGACAACAGCTCGGCGGCGTCCTCGGCGACCTGCGGCCGCACCGCGTCGAGCTGGCGACCGAGGCGTGCCCGCGCCAGCCAGAGGTCGGCCCGGGCGAGCGCGTCGAGGGCGTCACGAATCGCCTCGCCATGCGACTCGACGTCGCGTGATAGGGCGTCGATGATCCGCTCCTCCTCGCGCTCCTCGTCGAGCAGCGCCTGGGTCCAGGTGTTGTTGAGCTCGACGACCGACAGCGGCTCGACGAACAATGTTGCCCCGGACGCGCTCTGGTCGTGGACGATGCCCTTGACCCGCCCCTTTGCCTCGGCCCGAATCGGGATCACGTAACGGTTGGCGCGCACCGTGACAATGGCCTCGCCGATGAGGCCGGCCATCTCCGACGAGCGCAGCATTGCGTTCAGCCGTTCGCGGACCCGGTCCTGCGCGGTGCGCAGTCGCTTGCGGATCGTCGCCAGCTCGGCTGAGGCGCTGTCGAGAACTTCGCCCGCGTCGTCGACACTGCGCTCGATGCGCTCGCGCAGTGACGGGATGTCGGCCAGGCTCTCCGCCAGCTCGCTCAGGTGACGGCCATGCCAGCCAGCCAGGCGGTCGCCGAGGGCGCCGGCCGCCCGGAGCGTCTCGCCGATGTCGAGCAGCTCCGAGGCCGCCAGCCGGCCGCCGCGCCGCGCCCGCTCCAACGGCCCTCGCACGTCGCGCGCGCCACCGACGCCCGCCTGCGCCTGCTCGTCGAGGAGGCGGGAGGCCTCGTCGGTCTGCTCCTGCAGCAGGGCGACGTGCGCGGCATCGGCCAGCGGCGCGGTCTCCGCCGCCAGCTCGCGCGCGGGGGCGAAGGAGGTCAGACCGGCGAGCAGCTCGATGATCGCGTCGAACTCGAGCGCGCGGAGGGACGCAGCGTCCGCAGCGACGCCCGACGCCGGCTCAGCGGGAGACGTGCGGGTCGCCATCGATCCACAGGCGATACGGGCGAGCGGCCCACGCCCCGGCGTAATCCACCCCGATCCGCGCGCCGTGACGGATCGGTCCGGCGGGATCACCCAGCTCGAGGTGCACCGGGCCGGCAAGGAGATCGGTGCCGTTGAGCGAACGGTCGAAGCCGAAGGCCCGGCCCAGGTTGCCGGGACCTGCCGCCAGGCGTCGCTGCGGGACGTCCCCACGCCGGGCACGCGCGAGCTCCAGGCCCTCGTCGACGGCCGCCGCCCGCAGCAGCACCGCCTCCGGCTTGTCGCCGGGACCGCACACGACGTTGGCGCAGTGATGCAGGCCATAGATCAGGTACACGTAGAGGTGGCCCGGCGGCCCGAACATGACGGCGTTGCGCGCGGTCATGCCCCGCGCCGAATGCGCCGCGAGGTCCTCCGGCCCGCGGTACGCCTCCACCTCCACGATGCGTCCGCCCACGCGTCCAGCCGGCGTTTCGTGCACGAGGCGCGCGCCCAGCAGGTCACGGGCCACCTCGAGGGCCGGTCGGTCGAACCAGGCGCGGTCCGTCAGGCGGGCCGCGGGCGACGCCCCGGCGACGCCGCCACGGCTCACGGCCAGTGCAGGAAGCGGCTGATCTCCTCGGGGACGAAGGGACGGGCGATGAACCCGACGGCCGGGATGATCGTGCTGCGGAAGAACTCGATCAGCACCGAGTCGTTCATCGCGTCGTAGTAGCCGCGCAGGCCGGCCGTCTGGCCGGGGATGACGCCCTCGCCGACGACGTTTCCCCGGAACAGGGAGTCGAACACTATGAGCTGCAGGATGATGAACGTCGCTGCGAACGCCACCCCGAGGATGGCGCCGCCGATCTCGTCGAGCTGCTTGACGATCGGCAACCTGGTCGTCTTGTAGAAGGCACGCACGATGAACCAGCCGGCGATGGTCAGGCCGATGAAGAGCACGATGAAGATGTAGAACTCGCGCAGCTCCGGCGTGAACGCCCTCCAGAACCCGAGCACCTCGGTCATGGGGCCCTTGAGCTGGGCCGCCACGATGAAGGCGATCACCACCGCCGCCCAGCCGAGGACGTAGCGGATCATGCCCTGCGTGAACCCGGCGAAGGCGCCGCCAGCCAGGGCCAGGATGATCAGCAGGTCAATGAAGTTCAGTTCGCTCAGGATGTCCACGCACGGCTCCCGTATCAGGGCAGGTGCCGGGCCGCGTCGGCTCGGGCGGCCGGTAGCGTAGCAGGCGCCTCCCGCGCCGGACAAGGCGATCCGGCGCCGCTGTCAGCGGATCTCGGCGCCCAGGTGATGGCGGAGCGAGCCGCTGATCCGGTTCAGCGCCTTCTCGACGCCCTTCTCGTCGCTGGCAGCCGTGGGCTGGAATCGCAGCGCGATCGCGTACGAGACCCGCCCCTCGCCCACCTGCGCGCCGCGGTAGGCGTCGAAGGGCCGTGCCTCGACCACGAGCGGCCCGCCGCTGGTGCGGATGATGCGCAGCAGGTCGCCAAGTGGCGTCGCCGCGTCGACGACCACCGCCAGGTCGCGGTCGATGGGTTGCGTGGTCGGCACCGGCACCGCCGGCGCCCTCGCCACGAGGGCGAGGAGGCGGGGCAGGTGGATGGCGGCGACGACCGGACGCCCGGCGATGCCCCACGCCTCCGCCACGCGGGGATGCACCTCCCCCAGGCTGCCGTATGGATGGCCCGCCGGATCGAGCAGGCGCGCGGCGCGGCCGGGGTGAAGATGGGGATGCAGCTCGTCGACGCTCTCGGGACGATAGGCCGGCACCGGTGCGCCGATGGCGACGTGCAGCGCCTCGATCACGCCCTTCAGGTCGTCGACGTCGGCGTCGCGCGCCGGCGCGCCGATGGAACGCGGCGTGCGCGGCCCGAGCAGCGCGAGCCCGACGTGCCAGATCTCGATGCGCCCGGTGCCGGCGGTCTCGACGCCGGGTACGGTCACGCCGGCGGGCTGGTGGTGATAGGTCTTGCCGACCTCGAACAGCCACGGGTCCGTGCGACGCTGGCGAACGTTCTCCGCCAGCTCGGCCAGGAGCGACGGGTAGAGGGCCGGGCGCAGGATGGCATGGGCTTCGCTGACCGGGTTGGCGACCCGGATGACCGCGCCATCGGCCGGATCGTAGCCCGTCCGCCGCAGGTCCTCCGCGCCCACCAAAGCGTGGGAGACCACCTCGTCCAGGCCAAGGCCGGCGAGGATCCGACGCACCGCGTGCCGCGGCTCGGTGGGGTCGGATCGGAACGGTGGAAGCGCCGGGGCAGGCAGCGGTGCGGGGATCTCACCGTAGCCGTAGGAGCGCGCCACCTCTTCGGCGACGTCCTCCGCCGCAACGACGTCAAGGCGGTGCGGCGGCACCGTCACGTCGACCGCGCCGTCGCCGACATCGACGACCGCGAACCCGAGCGGCGCCAGGAGATCGGCCATGAGCCGTGCATCGAGCGCGATGCCGAGCAGCCGCTCGGTGCGTTCCACGTTCACGCGGACCACGCGCGCCGGCTTGTCCGACGGGTCGCTGTCGACGATGCCACGGCCTGTGCGCGCGCCGGTGATCGCCTGCAGGAGATGCGCAGCGCGGTCGGCGGCAAGACGCGGCAGCTCACCGCCGATGCCCTTCTCGTGGCGCATGCTGGCCTCGGATCGGAGCCCAAGGCGACGGGCCGTGTTGCGCACCGTCGGCCCGTGGAACACGGCCGACTCCAGGATCACGGCCGTGGTCGACTCCCCGACCTCGGTCGAGGCACCGCCCATGATCCCGGCGAGGCCGATCGCCCGCTCCCGGTCCGCGATGACCAGCATCCGCTCGTCGAGCCGCCGCGCGACATGGTCGATCGTCTCGAGCACCTCGCCCTCGTGCCCCCGGCGCACGACGATCTCGCCGCCGTGGATGCCGGCGGCGTCGTAGGCGTGCTGCGGCTGCCCCAGCTCGTGCATGACGTAGTTGGTGACGTCGACCACGGCGCTGATCGGCCGCATCCCGGCCGCCAGCAGGCGCCGCTGCATCCACTCCGGCGATGCGCCGTTGGCGACGCCGTCGAACCAGCGGGCGGTGAAGCGGGGGCAGAGCTCGGGCTCCTCGATGCGGACGCTGACATGGCCATCGGTCGACTCCTCGGACTCGTCGACGGTCGCGTCCGGCCAGCGTACCGTCCCGCCGGTGAAGGCCGCGATCTCGCGGGCCAGGCCGATCATTGACAGGGCGTCGCCGCGGTTCGGCTTCACGTCGACGTCGAGCACCACCTCGCCGAACAGCTGGCGGAGGTCGGTCCCCGGCGCGTGCTCGTCGGCGGTTCCCAGGACGTGGATGCCGTCCGCGTCGGAGCCGATCCCGAGCTCGGCCGCGCTGCACAGCATGCCGTTGCTCACGAGGCCGCGGATCTTGCTGCGCTCGATGCGCCGATCGCCGGGCAGCACGGCCCCGACGCGGGCCACCGGCACCAGCTGTCCCGCTTCGACGTTCTGGGCCCCGCACACGATTTCCAGCGCCTCGCCGTCACCCGTGTCGACTCGTGTCAGCCACAGCGTGTCCGCGTTCGGGTGGCGCTCAATGGCGAGGACGCGGCCCACGACCACGTCGGTCCAGTCGGCACCGGTGACCTCGATCCCCGACACCTCCATCCCGCGCAGGGTGAGGTGCTCAGCGAGCTCCTCGGGCGACATCGGTACGTCGACGTACTCGCGCAGCCAGGCCAGGGGCACCAGCATCGGTCTTATCGTCCTCCCGCGAACTGGTCGAGGAAGCGCAGGTCGGCGGCCATCAGGAGCCGCAGGTCGGGGATCTCGTGGCGCAGCATGGTGATGCGGTCGAGGCCCATTCCGAACGCGTAGCCCTGGTACCGATCCGGGTCGATCCCCCCGGCGCGCAGGACGTGCGGGTGCACCATGCCGGCCCCCAGGATCGTCATCCAACCCGTCCGGCGGCACGCGGGGCAGCCGGAGCCGCCGCACACCAGGCACCCGACGTCGAACGCCACCGATGGCTCGGTGAACGGGTAGTACCCCGGCCGGAACCGGGTGCGGGTGTCCCGTCCGTACAGCGCGCGGGCGAACTCGATGAGCGTGCCCTTGAGGTCGGCCAGCGACGTCGTCTCGTCGACGACCAGCCCCTCGACCTGGAAGAACTCGAAGCTGTGGCTGGCATCGACCGCGTCGTAGCGGAAGCAGCGGCCCGGCATGATCACCCGGATCGGTGGCTCCAGCGCGCGCATGGCGCGGATCTGGACCGGGCTGGTGTGGGTGCGCAAGATCGTCCCGTCGGCGGCGGGCACCGGCGGATCGCTGCCCGGCTCGGCGATGAAGAGCGTGTCCCACAGGTCGCGCGAGGGGTGGTCGGGCGGGATGTTGAGGGCCTCGAAGTTCATCTCGTCGGTCTCGATCTCGGGCCCCTCGAACACCTCGAACCCGAAGGCGTGGAAGATCTCGCGGAAGTCGCGCTCGACGGTCATCAGCGGATGCAGGTGCCCGACCCGAACCGGGCGGCCCGGAGCCGTCATGTCGAGCCGTTCCGCTTCCAGGCGCGCCTCGAGGTCGCGCCCGCCGAGCTCGCCGAGCCGCTGCGCGATCGCCTCTTCCAGCTCGCCGCGGACGCCGTTGGCCAGCTGGCCGATGGCCGGCCGCTCTCGGGCCGGCACGGTCGAGAGACTGCGCAGGATGGCCGTGAGGCGCCCGGACCGACCGAGGAGGTCGTGGCGCAGGCCCTCGACCGCGCCCGCATCGGTCGCCGCCGCAAGGGCGCCCGTCGCCTCGGCGTGCAGGTCGCGGATCTGGCGGGTGAGGTCGTCGGTGGTCATCGGTCCTGCTGGTTCATCGGTCCTTGCGCATCATCGGTCCAACGCGAACGGCCCCGCTCCGCGAAACGGAGCAGGGCCGTGGGTGCCGGCGCGGGGTGAAGCGCCGGCTAGCCGGTAAAGGATCCCTTGGCGGTGGTGACCAGGGCCTCGAAGGCAGCGGGCTCGCGGACCGCGAGGTCGGCGAGGATCTTCCGATCCACCTCGACCCCGGCCGACCGCAGGCCGGCGATGAAGCGGCCGTAGGGCAGGCCATGCTGGCGGGTGGCGGCGTTGATGCGCTGGATCCACAGCCGCCGCATGTCGCGCTTCCGGTCGCGCCGGTCGCGATAGGCGTAGACGAGGGCGTGGAACAGCGCCTCGCGCGCCGGGCGGACCAGGGTCGAGCGGGTGCCCCGCCGTCCCTCGGCCTGCTTCAGGAGGCGCTTGTGGCGCCGGTGAGCGGCGACGCCGCGCTTGACTCGTGCCATGGATGTTCGTGCCTACTCGTACGGCATGAGGCGCTTCAGCTGCGCCTCGTGCGTCTTGCTGACGATCGCCTTGCCCGCGTAGCGGCGCGTGCGGCGGCTCGACTTGATCTCGAGGTGATGGCCGCGCCACGCCTTCGGCCGGACCCACTTCCCCGAGCCGGTCTTCTTGAAGCGCTTGGCCGTTCCCTTGTGGGTCTTCATCTTCGGCACGTCGGTCTGGTTCCTATCCCTGCTCTGCGGGCGCCGCGCTCTCCTCGGCCACCGGCTCCGGCGTCGCGGCCGGTGCCTGTCCCTTGGCGGCGAGCGCCTCGCCGATCGTGTTGTCGCCGGTCGCGGGCTCCGTGGAGCCTTCGCCCGTCTCGTCCTTGCGCTCCGGCCGCTTCTCGACCGGCGCCATGACGATGTACATGTTGCGGCCCTCCATGAGCGGCTGGCGCTCGATGGTGCCGTGCTCCGCAAGCATCTCGGACGCCTTGGTCAGCAGGTCGCGTCCCAGTTGCGGGTGCGTCATCTCCCGCCCCCGGAACTGAACGTTGACCTTGACCCGGTCCCCTTCGGCGAGGAACTCGGCGGCGCGTCGTGCCTTGGTGCGGAGGTCGTTGACGTCGATCTTGACCCGCAGGCGGATCTCCTTGAACGTCTGTGACTTCTGCTTCTTCTTCTGCTCGCGCTCGCGCTTCTGCAGCTCGTACTTGTACTGGCCGTAGTCGAGGATGCGGCAGACCGGCGGGACCGCGGTGGGCGCCACCTCGACGAGGTCGAGCCCCTTCTCCTGGGCGAGCGCGAGGGCGTCGGCCGTGGCCATTACTCCCAGCTGTTCACCCTGATCGTCGATCACCCGCACCTCGCGGATACGGATCATCTCGTTGACGCGGAGGTCCCGTGCTATTGCTCTGCCACTCCTTCAACAAATGAGCCACCGGCCGCAAGGGACGGGTGGCCCACAGAACGTGCGAAACGCCGGAGGATGGTACCCGATGGACCGATCCCGGTCAACGCACTGACCCGTATCGCCGCGTGGCATCATCCGCCGGTGATCGACCGGTCGTGGCTGGTCAACGTCGCGGCGGGGCTGCTGCTCGTCGGCGGCCTGCTGTTGCTGTACGTCAGCTGGCCGACATTCGGCCCCATCGATGGTGCTGATGGCGGTCTGACCGCGCTCGGGCTTGGCCTGGCCGCGATCCATTTCGCTGGTGCCGTCGGCGTGACGATGCGCCGCGGCTGGGGCCGGTTGCTCGGACTGATCGCTGGCTGGATAGGGCTTTTCGGCTCAGGGTCGGTACTGCTCACCATGGTCGCGGGCCTCGGGTCGATGGACGAGGCGGCGACCTTCGGCCTGCGCATCGGGCCGGAAGTCCTGGCGATCCCGGCCGCGATGGCAGCCGCGTACGTCCTGATCGTGGTGGCGTTGCTGCGAGGGCGGGCGGCGTTCGAGGCCTACCGGGGCCAATCGTAGAAGATCGCCACCTGGCGCCCGTCGGGATCGGCGAGACGGAACGAGCGGGTGCCCTCCCATCGGTCACCGGAGGGCGGTGCGACCAGGGCGAAGCCGCGCCGGGCCAGCTCCTGGGCCCAGGCGTCCACCTCGCCGGCGGTCTCGACCTTGAAGCCGATCTGGATGCCGTCGCGGGTCGCCTGCTCACCACGCCGGAAGCTGAGCTCGAAGCCCGACAGCTCGAGGTCCGCGCCGCCGTCGTCCGCGGCCACGGTGCGGAACCCGAAGGCCGAGGCGTAGAACTCGGCGCAGGCGGTCGGGTTGGTGGAGCGGAGCGCCAGCTGGCCGATGGCGCGCATCTTCCTCACGCCCCGGAGCCGCTCCCCTCGTCGAAGGGCCACAGCTCGCGGGCGACGCTGCGCGCCGCCAAGCCCGCTGCGAACTCGTCCAGTGGCACGCCCTGCTGCTGCTCACCGGTGCGCAGGCGCGGCGACACGGCGCGCGCGTCCTGGTCGCGGTCGCCGACCACCACCATCACCGGCACCCGCTGCTCCTGGGCGTCGCGCAGCTTGGCCTGCATCCGTTCCGAGCGGTCGTCGATCTCGGCCCGCAGGCCGGCCGCGTCCAGGGCGTCGCGCACCTCGCCGGCGTAGTCGATGTGCCGATCCGCGATCGGCACCACCACCACCTGCGTCGGAGCCAGCCACAGCGGGAACGCGCCGGCGTAGTGCTCGACCAGGATGCCGGTGAAGCGCTCGAACGAGCCGTAGATCGCGTAATGGATCACCGCCGGCCGTTCGAAGCCGCCATCGGCGGCGCGGTACTCGAGGTCGAAACGCTGTGGGAGCTGGTAGTCGAGCTGGATGGTCGCCATCTGCCACTCGCGGCCCAGCGCGTCCTCGATGAAGATGTCGATCTTGGGCGCGTAGAAGGCACCGCCGCCGGGGTCGATGGTGTACTCGATCCCGCCGGCGCGCAGCGCCTCCGCCAGCTTGTTCTCCGCCGTCTCCCAGAACTCGTCGCTCCCGAGCCGCTTTTCCGGCCGCGTGGCGAGCTTGAACGTCGGCTCGAAGCCGAACGGCGCGTACTGGCGACGGACCAGGGACAGTGCCAGGTTGATCTCGTCGATGACCTGGTCGTCGCGACACAGGACGTGCGAGTCGTCCTGGGTCAGCTGGCGCACGCGGAACATGCCGGCCAGCGCGCCCGTGCGCTCCTTGCGGAACAGCCACGAGTAGTCGGCCAGTCGCATCGGCAGGTCGCGGTACGAACGGGCCCGGGTGCGGTAGATGAGCATCGTCTCGGGGCAGTTCATCGGCTTGAGGCCGGACATGTGGTCCGAGTCGTCGAGGACGAACATGTTGTCCTGGTAGTTGCCCCAGTGGCCGGAGGTCTCCCACAGCTCCTTGCGCACCACCGCCGGGGTCCGCACCTCGTCGAAGCCGCCGAACGCCCGCACCTCGCGCGACCAGGCCTCGAGGGCCCGCCACAGGCGCATGCCCTTGGGGTGCCAGAATGGCGCCGCCGGCGACTCGGGATGGAAGCTGAACAGGTCCAGGTCGCGGCCGAGCTTCCGATGGTCCCGCTTCTTGGCCTCCTCGAGGCGCCACAGGTAGGCGTCGAGCTCCTCGCTCGTGTTCCAGGCGGTGCCGTAGATGCGCTGCAGCATCGGCCGGTGCTCGTCACCGCGCCAGTACGCACCCGCGACGCTCAGCAGCTTGAACGCGCCCAGGCCACCGGTGGAGTCGATGTGCCCGCCGCGGCACAGGTCCTCGAACGTCCCGTGGCGGTAGAACGTGACCGTGTCGCCCTGGTCGGGCGGCAGGTCGCGAACGATCTCGACCTTGTACGGCTGGTTGCGCTCATCCAGCACCGCGATGGCGTCGGCGCGGCTGGCCTCGGAACGCTCGAACGGCAGGTCGGCGGCCTGCTGCGCCCGCATCGAGGCCTCGATCGCCTCCAGGTCGGCGGGGGTCAGCGGGCGGGGCAGGTCCAGGTCGTAGTAGAAGCCATCCTTGATCGGCGGCCCGACGCCCAGCTTGGCGTCGGGGAACATCTCCATCACGGCCGCGGCCAGCATGTGCGCCGCGCTGTGGCGCATCGGCGCGAGTGGATCGCCGGAGGCGCCGGCACCGGCGTCGAGCAGCTCGGTGGCCGCGGAACGGATCTCGTCGGAGTCGATGGCCATGGGTCGCGAAGCGTAGCGCGTCCGCGCCGTCAGAGTGACTTGAACTGCTCGAACGGCTGCCGGCATTGCTCGCAGTGGTGGATGCTGCGGCACAACGTCGGCCCGAACGCGTTGTCGAGGGTCGTGTTCCGCGACCCGCAGTACGGGCACGTCGCGACCGACAGCACCGCCAGCTCGTCGAGCCCACTGACCGATGGCGCCGCCGCCGGCGGCGCGAACCCGCTCGCGCGCAGGCGCTCGCGGCCGGCGGGCGAGATCCGGTCGCTGGTCCACGGCGGATCGAAGCTCACCTCGACCTCGACCCGCGGCGCCACGCCGAGCTCGGTCAGCCGCTCGGTGATCTGGCGCTGCATGACCCCGATGGCCGGGCAACCGACGAACGTCGGCAGCAGGTCGACGTGCACCCGGTCGGCGCCAACGTCGACCGCCCCGATGACGCCCAGGTCGACGACACTGATGGCCGGAATCTCCGGGTCGGCGATCTCCCGCAGGGCATCCCACACGCGCTGCTCGACGCTGGCGGTCACCATGTCGCGCCGACCTCCGAACGGCTGACCATCGTCATCTCGCCGTGCAGCCAGGCGAAGTCCGGCCCGTGGCTGCGACGGCCGCCGGGACGCGGCCCGCCCGACGGGACGGGCAGGTCCAGCTCGCCCAGCGGGCCGCCGATCCGCTCCAGCCACCGAGCGCGCACGCTGGCCATCGGCTCGGGGAGGATCCCGGCGGACAGCAGCAGCGCCTCGTCGTCCGGGGCGTCCAGTACGCCCAGCGCGTCGGTTCCCAGCCGCTCCAGCGCGGCGACCAGGCGCTCGCGCACCTCACCGCCGGCCGCGGCCAGCCGGCGCAGCCACGCGTCGACGTGCATGAGGTGGTAGCGCTCCTCGCGCCGCATCTTGGCCGCCAGCTGCGCGAGCGGCTCGTACGACGAGCCCGCCAGCGCCTGGAGGCGTGCGGCATCGGCCGTCTCGTACAGGTAACGGCGGCCGATCGTGAAGGCCCAATCGGTCCGTGGGTGGTCGAGCAGCGGGGCGTGGCGGAAGGCATCCGGCTCGCGCGCGTAGGCCAGCTCATCCGGGTCGCGGCCGGTGAGCTCGCCGAGCATGGCGTATAGCGCCGCCGCGTGGCCGATCTCGTCCTGGCTGACCGAGCTCATGGCCACGTCCTCCTCGAGCATCGGGGCGATGCCCGTCCACTCGGAGTCCCAGTAGCCGATCACGAGCTCGTCGTCGGCAACCGTGAGGATGAGCGCCGCGAGCGCGTCGCGGGTCGCCGGATCCAGCTCGGTCATGCCTCGTCGGGCGGCGTGGCGCGTGCCTTGGCCGCCTCCAGCTTGTGCTTGATGATGTAGCCGCCGGGTCGCTTGAACGAGCGGTCGAACGGCGGATCGAGGAGGTCCGGATCGTCGAGCTCGGCGATGGCCTCGCGCGGCACGACCCACAGCCGGTGGCTCTCCTGGCGCCGGCCGTAGAACTCGCGCGCGTAATGCAGCGCCAGCTCCGCGTCGGGAGCGTTCACGCTGCCGCCGTGGACCATCGGGTCCCCCTCCGCCTCCTGGCGGAAGACCTCCCACACGCGGCCAGCTGCCGCAGCTCCATCGGTCACCCTCGAAGGGTACAGCGGAGCCCGGCGGCCCGCAGTCGATGCGGCGGGTCAGGCGGCCGCGGCGGCGCCTCCGAGCAGGGCGTCCCGCACCCACTGCGTCTCCGCGTAGCTCGCGCGGCGGAACCCGAGCCGCTCCTGGGAGGCAGGCCCGTGGCCGGTGACCACCGAGCGCAGCTCGTCCCAGTCCGGCTCGGTGTAATGCCATCGGCCCTCGGCCGGGTCGTGGGTGAGCGCCGGGTCCGGGATGACGAGACCCAGCTCGCGAATGCGCGGCACGTAGATCGAGAGGAACTCCTGGCGCAGCTGCTCGTTGCCCTTGGACTTGATGCCCCAGTGCAGGTCCTTGTCCTTCGCCGGGTCGGTGGGCGGGCCGTGCATCTGCATCAGCGGCCGCCACCAGCGGTCGAGCGCCTCCTGCACCAGGGCGCGCTGGGTGTCCGAGCCGTTCATCAGGGTCAGCACCACGTCACGGCCGTGCATGATGTGGACCGATTCCTCCCAGCAGATCTTCTTCATCGTGCGGCCGTACGGCGCATAGGAGCAGTCGCGCAGGGCCTGCTGCGACACGATCGCGGCGGCATCGACGAGCCAGGCGATGATCCCCACGTCGCCCCATGAGCGGGT
>JAICQM010000266.1 GCA_025937875.1 Chloroflexota bacterium | reverse complement strand
CACGCCTGGGCCGAGGCGCTGGAGAAGCTCACGGAGGCCGATGCCCGGGGGAGGCTGTCGCCAGCCGAGCTCGACCTGCTTGCCGAGGCGGCATGGTGGAACGGGCGCCTGGAGCAGGCGATCGAGGTGCGGGAGCGGGCGTACGGGGCCGCGACGCGCGCCGGCCAGCTCGACGTCGCCGCCTCACTGGCGATCAGGCTGGCCGCGGACAACGTCTACCGCAGCAACGACACGTTGGCCGGGGCATGGCTGCAGCGTGCCGAGCGGATCCTGGAGGGGGTGGAGGAGAACGCGGCGCACGGGTGGCTGGCTACGACGACGGCCTTCCGCGCCGCGGTCACCGGGGACGTCGAGCTTGCGATGGCCCAATCGATCAAGGCCGAGGGCATCGCGGCCCGCACCGGTGACCGCGACCTCGCCGCGATGGCGCAGGCCGAGCACGGATTCGCGCTCATCGCCACAGGCAGCGTGGCGGAGGGCATGGCCCTGGTGGACGAGGCGAGCGTCGCGGCGGTCGGTGGCGAGCTGGCGCCGGAGACCGCCGGTGGCATCTGCTGCACCACCATCGGCGCGTGTACGACGCTCGGCGAGTGGAACCGAGCCGCCGACTGGACCGAGGCGCAGGACCGCTGGTGCAAGCGGGAGGGCATCTCGGGGTACCCGGGCATGTGCCGCCTCTATCGGTCCGAGATCAAGCAGCTCCGCGGTCGCTGGCTCGAGGCGGAGGCGGAGGCGCGCCAGGCGTCGGTCGAGCTTGCTGGCTTCATTCCCGCGGCTGCGGGTATGGCGCTGTATCGGATCGGCGAGATCCGGCTGCGACGGGGCGACCTCGCGGAGGCCGATGAGGCCCTGACCCAGGCCCACGCCCTCGGCGCGCACGTTGAGCCCGCGCTCTCCCTCCTGCGGTTCGCCCAGGGTCGCACGCGAGCCGCGGCCGACGGTATCCGGGACGCCGTCGAACGGCCACCCATGACCCCGAACTGGCACGCCCCGCCCGGCTCACCCCTCTACCGCGTGCCGCTGCTCCGAGCGCAGGTGGAGATCGCCCTGGCGGCGGGCGACGAGGCCACCGCCGTTCAGGCGGCCGACCAGCTCGACGCGATCGCCGAGACGTTCGAGAGCAAGGCCGTGATCGCCTCCGCCGCCGGCGCGCGTGGGCTGCTGGATGTCAGGCTGGGACGGGCCGCCGAGGCGGTGCCGCGGCTGCACGCCGCGATCGACGGCTGGACCCAGCTGAACGCCCCCTGGGAAACGGCGCGATCTCGCCTGGCGATGGCCGAGGCGCTGGCCGCCACGGGTCAGACCGACCGCGCGGAGCTGGAGCTGCGGGCCGCCCGCACCACGCTCGCCGATCTCGGCGCCGCGCTGGAGCTTCGCCGTGCGGATGAGCTGGCCACCTCGATCGGGATCGACACCGGCGGAACCGGCGCGGCCCACGCCGCCGATCGCGAGCTGCGGGCCTTCGCCTTCACGGACATCGTCGACTCGACGCGGCTCGCCGAGACCCTCGGCGACGAGGCGTGGCAGTCGATCCTGCGCAGGCACGACGACATGGTGCGACGCGTGGTCGCGGAGCATGGCGGCGAGGTGGTGAAGCACACCGGCGACGGCTTCTTCCTCGCTTTCGGATCACCGGACGCGGCGATCGAGGCGCTCATCGAGGTCCAGCGGCGCCTCGCCGACTACCGCAGGCGAGAGGGGTTCGCGCCGACCGTTCGCAGTGGCGCTCACCTCGCCGAGGCGACCCGTTCCGGGACCGACTACCT